>CAZBSX010000085.1:0-7067 GCA_964494305.1 uncultured Legionella sp.
TGAGCGCCGATGATAGTGTGGGGTTTCCCCATGTGAAAGTAGGTCATTGCCAGGACTTTATTCTCCTCATTTACCGCAGGTTCTCTGCGGTAAATTTATTTTCCTTTAGTATAGGAAAATACTCCCATTGAAGATGGTCTTGTTGTAAAATGTGTCATTTGTTGATTTTCAAACGTAAGTAATCTACTTTAGAAGCTGAGAAATGACCTTAGACCTATCCGAAAAAAAAACACAAGAATATCAAGATAAAACTAGTGTTTCTCATCCGCTGAACTTATCAACAGAACGACTTGAGCTTTTCAAAAAAAATCTGACTAATTGCGTAATTGAGTGTGAGTTTGATCAAGACTTTGTTAAAAACACGTCAATAGAAGCACTGAGTCAATATAGTATTCAAGATTGGCTTCGTTTGTTTAAAACGAGATTGAAAGCCTTACAACGGACTGATTTTGATTGGACGCGAATTAATTTAAAATCACCTCAGAATTGGGCTAAATCAAATAAACACACCAACTATCATTGGTTGGGCTTAGCATCAGATCTTGCGAAACTGAGTGGATTGCATATCTCTGAAATTATTTTTCCTGATGTTGATATTTCAGACAAAGATCGCACGCAATTTATCAATGCTAAGTCATTCGCTGCTTTATATTACAATGATGCCTTTGATCGACTGATGTCTGTCGAGCGTATTGTTAAATATGCAATCGACAAGGATGCCAAAATTACAAGTTATAATACAAAGGGAGAGCAGTATCCTCTTTCCTTGTCTGAAGGCGTGCAAATCCAAGACAAAATATTTTCTATTCATCTTTCTGAACATCAATATGTTGAAATAAATTGGCATTATTTCCAAACGCACTTTATCCAGGCATGGGAGAGACAAAGACCCAGTTCTGACTTTAGTGATTTAGTGTATCCGTTGTTTGATCTTGTCACGGCTTATTTTTCGGGATTAGAGCGTGGAGAGAGTAGTGAGCAAGTTCAAAAACTGTTACAGCAATTTTATGATGAAGAAGTACGTCACTTAACCGGAGTTGAAGCGAATTTTTTTTACGGCCAAAGGATACCACTGGCATATGGTGACATAGGAAAAAATGGTGAATCAGTATTTTTATATGATATTTTTTTGAAGCTGATGCGCGCGAAAGATCTTGCTTCCGTGACGCGTGAAATGACGATGCTGGCAGTATGGATTACACTGCAAAATCCTCAAAAACTTATTCAACATGACCTCGTTGATCAATGTTACCGCGAACTTAAATTGGGTCGCTATTTCACCTATGAATGTTTAAGTGATGAACTCGCAAAATTATTACGGTATCGCTCGTCATTATCAGACGAGGATATTGCAGCTATTCAGCAGATCGGGCATGGATGGTATGAGACTGAATCTCAGAATGATCGAGTGCAAAATGAAGCGATGTTGTTTGAGAAAATTTTTAAGGTTTTTAAATTAAGAGAACAACACAATCAGTATGAAACATTTATGAATACAAAAATGTTTAAAATAAATTCATTTCAATACGTACACTACCGGTTAGGCGCAAATGCTCAATATATCAGGATTGCACAGTTTTTAGCCGGATGGGACGGATTTTTAGAGCGTCATGGTATTGAGGATTATTTTCAGCTCTTAATGCCTGATTTACAGAGTCCTAGAGATTCTGTGACCGGCGATCTTCTTTCGACCCATCCATTGTCTCACTATGCACGCCCCAGAAAAAATTCAAATTATTTGGCTTATTTAGGTAATTCATTAAACAGTTATCATTTAAATAGAAAATGCTTTTATGATGTGAATAAAGAGCATGCTGGCGCATTTAGTCCAAGTACTTATGCGGATATCCAAGAATATGCCGCTGAAAAATATCGCGGGATCGAACGTATTCCAAAATTTACAACGTATAAACTACGTGCGAGTACTTTAAAAGCACTAGTCGATTTGGTGAATGAAAGTTTACATTATGACGGTTTGGAAGAAAATGATGGTTACAAACTAGAGGAAGGTTTCTCTCATTTTCACATAGGCGCGCAAGAGAGAAAAATTGCTTATGAGGTCGATGGCGATGGCATTGAATATAAAACCAGAGATTTTTGGGCTGATGACCTGAATGGAGAAAGCTCTAATTCGAAACTTATCCTTACAGACAGAATTGTTTTTGCTAATCATGCGGAGAAACGAGCGTTTTTGCGTTTTAGCACGCAGCAACGTCTTACGTTTATTTTATCTGTTGCTGCAGAAAAAGGTTATGTAAGACCGAATTTTTCTATTGCAAAATATGCAAATGCGTACCTGGCTTACAGCAAATTTAGACAGTTTTACCTTGAACTAGACCCCAGCGAACGCGAGCGATTGAACAATGTGAGCATGAGACTTGGTGGTACTGTGCGTACGTTCGAGGAAATTTGGGCGAATGGATTTCCGGATTGTATGTCGAGTTCGAGTAATTGGTTTTCAACGCTGATCCTTGATTATTTACCTCAAATAAAATTTCGAATTGATATAGAAAATTATCCCAAATATAGTAAATATTTGTTCTATGCGCGACGCGATTCTCAGTCTTTATGGCAGAGGGATTGTATTCATGATGATGTAGCGAAAATCAAAGATATCAATGATCTTGTTCAATGTTTAACGCACATTTCTAGTCAGAATTCATTCGCGGGGATAGTTGCAAAGGGATTATACTTATTCGGTGCTTTAGATGATTACGTTTCTCCTCTTTTTAAGGAGTTGCTGCAGATAACAGATTCATCCAGAGTTTCTCAACATAGTATGTTCAAAAAAACACGTGCATCGGTTTTACGTAATGTACAGCATAAGTTTCAATTTGAAGAGGATGGGAGCACCAGTAGTGAGGATGATTCTAATAGAGCTTCACCGAAATCAGTAACGCCGGTTAAAGGAGCGATAGTCTCTATAATGACTGAAGAGGCGTTTAATAAACATCTGGTTTTTGGCAAGAATACTGGTAGAGAGAATAGCGACTCAGATTCAACACACAGCTTATCGAGTGAATGTAATACATCTTCTTATTCTTCTGGGTCGTTCTAGGGTCTGTTGACCATTCTGAGTATATCGTCTCGCAGAGAAAAGTCGCTGTTACGCGACTCGAGTGATTTCAACCGCTTCTACTTTGTTCCAATTAAGGAATAGACTTGTAATGATCCCGGCAATTAAACCCCAAAATGCAGCGCCAATCCCAAATAACGATAGCCCTGAAGCTGAAACAAGAATCGTAATAACGGCTGCTTCACGATGTTGTTCCGCACTCAAAGCCACATGGATGCTCGAACCAATCGTTGAGAATAATGCAAGTCCAGCGATTGATAAAATCAATTCGTTCGGAAAAGCAAAAAATACTGCGACTACAGTAGCGCCAAAAATAGCAATGACGAGCCAGCACAAGCCGGCAAATATCGTTGCTTTATAACGATTGTTGGCATTGAGATCAGCTTCTTTTCCAGTACAAATTGCTGCGGTAATTGCAGCGAGACTAATTGAATAGCAACCAAAAGGTGCAAACAATAAGTTTGCTAATCCGGTCCAGCCAATGACAGGAGAAATGGGAGGTTGATAACCTGAGTTGTTTAAGACAGCAATGCCTGGAATGTTTTGTGATGTCATGGTCACTACAAACAAAGGAATGCCAATACTAATCAGCGCAGGCAATGAAAAAACAGGAATTTGGAAAATCGGTGTTGAAAACGCAATGTGACATTGGTCAATGTGAAATAACCCTTCGGCACTAGCCATTGCAATGCCAATCATCAGAACCAAGATGATGACGTATCGAGGAAAAAATCGTTTACCCATCAAATAAACCAATAACATTGCACAGACCATAGCAACTTGATGTTGCATTGCGGAAAATACATTAATGCCAAAGTTCAGTAAAATACCGGCAAGCATTGCAGAGGTGAGTGCGCGAGGAATGTATTCCATGACTTTTTGAAAAAGACCGGTGACTCCTGATAATATAGTCAGGGCGGCGGCAAAAATAAAAGCTCCAATGGCTTCCGGCATAGAAATGCCCGTGAGGCTTGTCGCGAGTAAGGCGGCGCCGGGTGTGGACCAACCGGTTAAAATTGGCATGCGATAATAGAAGGAGAATCCTATTGAGGTTATGGCAATACTTAAGCCTAAGGCAAAGAGCCAAGAGCTGATTTCGGCTGGGCTTGCTCCCGCACTGGTTGCCGCGTGAAATACGAGTACGCCTGAACTGGTAAACCCAACCAATACTGCGACAAAGCCTGCGCTCATATTAGAAAAAGAAAAATATTTAGACAAAAAAAGCTCCTAAAGATATTATGCGTCGTTTAGAACAATTTTAACATAATTTTCATAACGTTTCAGGGAAATTTGATGAGATTTTACAGCATGAATCACTGCACAATTGGGCGTGTTGTGATGCGTGCAATTACGAAATTTACATTGAGAAATGTAGGGCTTAAATTCGCGGAACCCTGCGGCAACACTTGATTGTGGCATAGTCCATAAAGAAAACTCGCGTACTCCAGGGGAATCGATCAGGTCGCCACCGCTTGGAATATGGTACAAATGAGAATTACTCGTAGTATGGCAACCAAATTGACTTTGTACAGAAAGCGCACCAGTTTTGATTTTGTCGGCTTCATGCGGTAAAAGATTCATGATTAACGACGATTTTCCTACGCCAGATTGACCGACAAATACTGAAGTTTGCTGCCGCAGAGATTTTTGCAATACACTCAAATCTTGTGATTTAATATTGGTAAAGAGTAATGGATATCCAATAGGTTCGTAGATTTCGAGCAAATATTTACGAATAGTGTCTGTGTCTAAATCTGTTTTATTCAAAATAATATAAGGTTGTAACTGTAGTGTTTCAGCCATAACCAGATAGCTATCTAATAATAACCACGATACGGGTGGTGCAGGTGCAATAACAATCATCATTTGGCTGATATTGGCCGCGATGGGTCGCATTTGACCTTGTGCATCGGGTCTGGCTAACACAGTTTGTCGTGGTATTACGTTTAGTATGATACCTTGTGAGGGTCCTTCAGGTTGCCATATGACACGATCACCAGCGACTAATGATGTAATATGGGATCGAATGGCACAATGAATGGCATGACCCGTGCGATCTTCCACATGGGCGTGACGACTGTACCGGGTGATGATTAAACCTTCACAGAGGTTTTTATCGTCGTGGTGTTCACGCGTAGCGCGTGCATGCTGCTTGGACTGAGCGGCATGTGAATGTTTATGGGTATGTTTTTTTCTCATATTGTAGAGGATACCATGAAAGTATATCTTGTAGGTGGTGCTGTACGCGATCAATTACTAGGCTTACCTGTAAAAGAGCGAGATTGGGTTGTTGTTGGCTCAGATTCCGCTACCTTATTGAATTTAGGGTATCGACAAGTAGGACGTGGGTTTCCCGTTTTTTTACATCCGGACACGCAGGAAGAATATGCGTTGGCGCGGACAGAAAAAAAGTTGAGTTCAGGCTATTACGGATTTACTTGCGATGCTAATTCCAAGGTTACTTTAGAAGAGGATTTAGCCAGGAGAGATTTGACAATTAATGCGATAGCAATGAGTGACAATGGTACTTTGATTGATCCTTATCATGGTCAACGTGATTTAGAACAAAAACTATTACGCCATGTGTCTCCTGCTTTTGTTGAAGATCCGGTTCGAGTTTTACGTGTCGCGCGATTTATGGCGCGGTTTCAGCATTTGGGTTTTCAAGTAGCGCCAGAGACTCGAATGTTGATGCAACGCATGGTAGCAACCGGCGAACTGGCTCACTTGGTTGCAGAACGTGTTTGGCAGGAATGGCAACGAAGTCTGCAAGAAACAACCCCCAATGCATTTATTACAACGTTACGAGCCTGTGATGCATTGCGAGTTGTACTGCCAGAGATCAACCAATTATTTGGTGTGCCGAATCCTCGGATGTATCATCCTGAAGTGGATTCTGGGATCCATAGTTTAATGACATTAGACACTGCAACTCATTTATCAACGGATCCAATCGTTCGGTTTGCAAGTCTGACGCATGATCTAGGCAAAGCGTGTACGCCGATGGCGATTTGGCCGAAACAAAGGGATCATGAGAATTTAGGGGTGGCGGTGATTGAACAATTGAGCGAACGTTTGGCTATCCCCAAGCGGTATCAAAAATTAGCGACACTTGCAGCGCAATGGCATGTATCAATTCATCGTGTGGGTCGTTTAACGCCAGAAGAAATCGTCGACATTTTTATGCGGACTCAAGCATTTCAAGATGAGCAACTTTTTGAACAATTGCTCTTAGTGTGTGAGGCGGATTCACATGGACGTGGCAGACCTAATCAACCCAGGCTAAGCTTGGTTTATCGACAAGCGGATGACTGGCGTGTACTATTGGCAGAATGCCGAACAATATCCGCGCAAACCTGTATGGAACAAGGCCATCGTGGTGTGGCCATCAAAAATGCGCTCTACGCAGCACGTGTAATTTGTGTAGCACGTATGCAACAACACAACAAAATGAGTGACTTAGAATGAAATCAAATCAAAATTTAATTTGGATTGACCTGGAAATGACTGGGCTTGATCCCAAACAAGACCGCATCATTGAAATCGCTACGATTGTCACTGATTCTCAATTGACTATTTTGGCTGAGGGCCCGGTCTTTGCGATTCATCAATCAGAGGATAGGATAGCGGGAATGGATGCTTGGAATACGCGCCAGCACAATCAATCGGGATTGGTCGCGCGGGTGCGGGCTAGTACGGTGGATGAGAAAGAAGCCGAACAACAGACCTTGAATTTTTTACGACAGTGGATTGATAAAGGAAAATCGCCGATGTGTGGCAATAGCATTTGCCAAGATAAGCGGTTTCTCTGTGAAACGATGCCAGATTTAGCGGCATTTTTTCATTATCGACAAGTGGATGTGAGCACATTAAAAGAATTGGCGATGCGCTGGTGTCCTAGTATAATGTCGGGCATTGAAAAGCAATCCAAACATTTGGCGTTGGATGATATTAAAGACTCTATTGCTGAGTTGATGTATTACCGGCAGCA
>CAZBSX010000086.1:0-7001 GCA_964494305.1 uncultured Legionella sp.
GCATGGTGGGCGTCACCGCAAGCCCGGGCAGTTCAGTGGTGATCGCGGGTATCGTTTTTGCTGCTTGGATGCTGCTCTCAGCGATGACATCGTTCTTATCTTTACCACTGAGCGCGTCTCAAATTGCTGCAGCACAAGCGGTAGTCATTATCATTGCTTCGGTTGTTACTGGGATTGCTGCTATTGCGAATGATAATAGTCAGGATTTAAAAGTCGGACAATTGGTTGGCGCTACCCCTTGGAAACAACAATTGATGTTATTGTTGGGCGTAGTGGTTTCAGCCTTAGTGATTCCACCAGTCATGCAAATGATGTTTGAGGTGTATGGGATTGCTGGTGTGATGCCGCATCCTGGAATGGATATCAGTAAATCTTTGCCAGCACCCACTGCAGCAATGTTGGCAGCGATTACAGGCGCGGTATTTTCCCACGGACTGCCCTGGGGGGTAATGGGTGCTGGCGTGGCTGTGATCGGTTTCGTCATTGTGGCGAAAAAACTATTGCGGTTGGAGCGATTTTTCCATTTATCTCTCTTAGGCTTAGCGATAGGGATGTATTTGCCGGTGACGTCCTCTGTTGCACTCGTAGCGGGGGGATTGATTGCCAAGTTGGCCGAGCGGCGTTTGGATCGAATGAGTTTACAGGCTACCCAAAGTTTATTACGTAAACAGATCGGTACGCGAGTCGCATGTGGTTTGGTTGCGGGTTCAGCATTGATGGATGTGTTATTGGCTGTCCCGTTTTCTATCCAACATAGTCCTGATGCGTGGCGTGTGGTGAATGACGTTTGGGAACAGCATATCGGTGTGGTGATAAGTTTCTTGCTCATGATTGGATTAGCAATTTGGATGGTTCGACGCGTAGTGAGATCCAAACTATGAAGACAATTATTGTTATTCCATCGCGATATGGTTCGACTCGGTTGCCTGGTAAGCCGTTGGCAATGATTGCAGGAAAAACTTTATTACAGCGGATTTGGTCAATTGCAATGGCGGTTCAGCACGTGGATGGCGTATATATCGCTACGGATGATGAGCGCATCAAAGCGCACGCTGAAAGTTTTGGTGCACAAGTGATTATGACACCGGTAGATATTCCTAATGGGACCGAGCGAGTTTTTCATGCCGCTGCCACGTTAGAGTACACGCCAGATATTATCTTGAATTTACAAGGGGATGCTGTTTTGACTCCGCCGTGGGTGATTCAAGCGTTGATCGATTATATGCATGCTGATCCAACGGTTGGTTTTGCAACAACGGCAGTGCGAATGTCGGCTGCGCATTATCAGCAGATGTGTCAGGCCAAACGAGATGGCGCGGTTGGAGGCACGACAGTCGTATTTGATCAATATGACAATGCGATGTATTTTTCAAAATCTGTTATTCCGTTTATGCGACAAATACCGAATACGGGCTTGTTGCCGGTATTTCGCCATATTGGGTTATATGTGTATCGATATGCTACTCTAGAGCATTATCTCGCGTTACCGGCGACAGAATTGGAGCAAGTAGAGGGATTAGAACAACTCCGGGCGCTGGAACAAGGCATTCCGATTAAAGTCGTCCAAGTGGATTATCGAGGACGCAGTCATTGCGCCATCGATAGTCAAGCAGATATTGATTATGTTGAAGAGGTGATCGCGAAAGAAGGTGAGTTATTGTAGGTTGGACCAAGCCCCAACAAGTCATCTGCCTATTTCGATGTGCCCAAGTGGAGAACGTATGAAACTTATTTTAGCCCGACACGGGAATACATTTAACGCCCATGAGCCGGCATTTTATGTAGGGAGTCAGCATGACTTGCCGTTGGTTGCTTATGGTATTGAGCAAGCGAAAGCGATTGGACATGCTTTATTACAGCAAGATGCAAAGTTGACGGCAGTGTATACCGGCCCATTACTTCGAATGCGCACGACGGCACAAGAAGCGATGCGTGTGATGCAAAATGGTTTGCAAGAAATTGTAGATGAGCGCCTGAATGAATTAGATTATGGATTATGGAGTGGCTTAACCAGCCAAGAAGTTCGTCAAGAATTTGGTGATGAGGATTATGAGCGCTGGGAGCAGCAATCAATCTGGTCACGGCAAGGAAAATGGGGTGAATCTGAACAAGCTGTCGTTACTAGAATCACAGATTTTGCTAACAATTTAGTGACGCACTATGCCGAAAATGATACCGTTTTGGTGGTAGCCAGCAATGGGTGTTTGCGTTATTTTTTAAAATTGATTACAGGTGCTTTTGAAGAAAAAGTAACCCAACACCAATTAAAAATTGGTACAGGTCATTTGAGCCAATTGCACTACCAGCAGGGCACTTGGTTACTGGATTATTGGAATCAAGCCCCGGCTAAATTGACGCAATCTGTTGTATGAAGGGGGAGAGTGCGCGAACGGATCTCGGTACTATCCTGCAAATATCGCAATTACCTAGTTTAGCCTCCGATGTGCAGAGTGTACTGCGAGGGCAATTTCCAATGCCTCGTCCTGATCCAAGCGCTTCACCTCAATTGATTGCAATCGGTGGTGGGCCTGGCGCAGGGAAATCCTATTTTTACGAACATTTAAAAGCCCAAACATCTCTCCCAAAAACGCATGTTTTGCATGATCCGGATGTGATCATGCAAGCGATCCCAGAGTATCAACGAGATTATCGCGTTGATCCGATTCAAGCATTTCAGCAATGGGAATTACCCGCACGCCACATGAGTCACACTCTGTTATTAGATGCGGTAATGCAGGGGCAAACGATTGTGTATTTGCGTTCCTTGGCGTTGGCGGATTCGCTTCTGTTATTGAAATATCTCAAAAACATCGGATATGAGATAATTATTCATCTGCTGACTTGCACGATGTCCACGGCGCTACGTCGGATAGATGAAAGACAAGCATCGATTCATCGACATCTACCACAAGATCTAATTGTTCAACGTCACAACGCTGTGATGGCACACATACCGAGTTTACAGAGCATTGCAGATAGGTATTGCCAGTATGATAATTCAGAGGATGGGAAGATATTGTAATAAATCGGTGGGCTGTGTGTTTCCTGCACAATAGACTTGGCTCGGGTGCTCGAACACGATCGATACGGCAACCAGATAGCGTTCTGAGTCGATAGGGCAGTAATCAATAATTTCGCCTACTTCTCCTTGTTCGGGCTGCACAAACAATTTTTGTCCTGCAACAATGGGTTCTGAGCTTTTGATTTCGAATAGGCGTAACCCATGTTTGAGTTTCGCACGATAATGGGTTCGTGCAATAATCTCTTGGCCTTTGTAGCAGCCTTTGTTGAAGCTGATATACGGTGTCGTATGCAAATCCAAGCGATGAGGCAGAAATAATCCACGTGTATTGGGATACATCATACAACGGCGTGTCTGCAATTCTAAATAATGCCAAGCCAGCGAGCCACGTTGCTGCGACAAGGCGAACTGAGCTTGAAAATTTTCTTTTTGTGCATGGTTCTGGAACATCAATATCACTAAATGGGTATGGACGGCATAACAACAGTACTCAGGACCTTGACTCGTTTGTCCGGATGCTTGCGGTAAGGATATTGCAAGCGATTGAGTATCAGCTCCTGATGGCACATACAAGCCTAGATAGGTCATCGTAGAATTGATGCACAATGTGACGCGAGACAACAATGCGGCTTTGGCCAACGTACTTTGGCTTGGATGGAGCAAATCTTGGGGCATCACCAGATGCAAACCTTGCCATGCGACTACATCAAATAAGGCTAAGAGTCGTCCCTGTAAATTACACATTGCGCCAGGGTTCATTTGTGTTGGCGTTACATGGTTGAGATCACAAGTCAATTGGCCCTGCAGAAAGGATGCGCTGTTGTCGCCTGAGACGTCTAAAGCGCCCAAATGCGTTAAATCAAAAACGTAAGGTTGCACGGGTTCAAAGCACAGCTCTTGGGAGAGGGGATGCAGCGTTGTATACGCACGCTCATTGAGTGTGTAAGTTGTCGACATTGGTTTCATAGGAAGATAAGTATATACTCTCATCCATGGATATCAAGAGCAGTGTTCAAATTGGTTCTTTGACTTTACCCCATCGGTTGATTCAAGGGCCGTTAGCCGGATTTACTTGTGCGCCGTATCGCGCGCAATTTGCTGCATTTCAACAGCCTGCGTATTGTGTATCGGAAATGATTTCTGCGCATGATCTGTTATATCGCCAACCACCCCGCTTCGTGTCCCGAGATCCTGCGGAAGCACTGTTGGCATACCAACTGTGTGGTCATGACCCAGACATCATGGCACGAGCAGCTGAAATTTTAGCTGCAATGGGAGCCGATCTGATTGATATTAATTGCGGTTGTCCAAAAACTAAGATCCGAAAAAAAGGCTCAGGCTCAGCATTATTGGCCAATCCCGAACGTTTAATCCAGATTATTACAGCAATCAAGGCTCGCATTCGCATTCCAGTCACGGTTAAAATTCGTTCTCAAGAGAGGGCCCAAGATGTAGCGTTGGCAGTGGCGATCGAGCAAGCAGGCGCTGATGGATTGATTGTCGATGGTCGGCGTTGGCAAGACGACTATGCCCAACCTTGTAATCAACAGTCGATCGCAGAAATAAAGCGTGCGGTGACCATTCCTGTGATCGCCAATGGCGATATCTCAGATCATGTTTCTTTACAAACGATGATACGGGAGACGGAGTGTGATGCGTACATGATTTCGCGTGCAGGTACGGGACGCCCTTGGCTGTATGCAGCCCTTTTGGATCCAGACGCTAAAGTCGCAGAGCAATGGCAGTACAGGCATGCGGTAGATTATTTCATGCAGCACTTACGAGGACTCGCGCAATTACAAAATGAGTATTTGGCGCTTTTACAAAGTAAAACCCTGGCCCGCTATTATTTTCGCCCTTGGTTCGCCCGTGAACACCTGCAAATCTATTATCAACTTGACTCTTTCCCTCAAATAGAACAATACTTACGCACTTTTACCCCTAGTGAGTCTTAATCATGTTAGATGCGACCCAACGCAAAGCCAGAATACAGTGGCATAGCCGCCGTGGCATGCTGGAATTAGATGTGCTCTTAGGTCGATTTTTGCAAGCGCATCTTGATACGATGTCAGAAGCAGAGCTTGATTTAACTGAGACCTTGCTCGACAATGCCGATCCAGATTTGTACGCATGGTTGATGGGGTATGAAACGCCCAGCAATAAGGAGATTGCTAATTTTGTCACACATATTCGATCTTTCTATTCCAATCAAATTCTCTCCTGATTACCGACGGTTAGTGTGGGTTTTAACGGTATGTGCAGGATGCAGTATGTATTATGCGCGTCCTATGTGGATCATTGGGGTGATACTGAGTGTGAGTATGGTATGGACACTCACTCAAGTCATACAATGCCCGCGCCCTCATCCTAAGTTACAAACACTCGCTTTTCAGCAAGGGAAATGGGCATTAAGTTTTCAAAATAAGCGATGGGTCTATGATCAAATGACCATTGGTGCCGATACCGGATTTTTTTTGTTATTACACTTTTCTGGGGCGCCTGCCTCACGGTGGATGGTTATTTTTTACGATCAAATGTCGACTTTAGATCTGAGAAAATTGAATATGATTCATAAGGTGCACACAAAACGAAATAAATCCCGTTAATGCCTGTTTTTTTCTCTCATTAGTCTTGAATTTTGCTATTTCGCCCCCAATTAACATCTATCACCATTTTTTAGGAGTTACATCATGAGCAGAAAACAACAAACCATGGGGTTTCAAACCGAAGTTAAAAAAATGTTGCATTTGGTTGTGCATTCATTATATAGCAATCGAGAAATATTTTTACGAGAATTGATTTCAAATGCATCTGATGCACTGGATAAACTACGATTTTTAGCGCTGTCGGATGCGAGTTTATATGAACAAGATTCCGATTTGAAAATTACGGTAGCATGCGACCCCAAACAAAAAACGATTACCATTACTGATAATGGGATTGGCATGACCTGGGATGAAGCTGTGACCAATTTAGGGACTATTGCCAAATCAGGCACTGAAGAATTCATGAGTCATTTGACGGGTGACCAAGCAAAAGATTCAAGTTTAATTGGTCAGTTCGGAGTGGGGTTTTACTCTGCGTTTATTGTGGCCGATCGGATCGTATTAAAGAGTCGACGCGCTGGCGCGGCAGCCGACACTGCTATTCAATGGGAATCAGCCGGTGATGGCGAATTTAGTATCGGGCCTGTGCGTAAAGACGCGCGCGGTACAGAAATCGTATTGCATTTGAAAGAGGATGCCGACGAATTTCTCAGTGATTGGCGGTTACGCAGTATCATTACGAAATATTCGGATCACATTTCTTGGCCGATTGTCATGAAAGAGCCGCCGAAAGCGGCAGAAGATAACGAAAAAGAAGCCGTCACTGAAACAGAAGAGCCTGGTTTTGAAACAATTAATAAGGCGACTGCATTATGGACTTTACAAAAATCAGAAATCTCTGATGAGGACTATAAGGCGCTATACAAGCATATTTCGCATGATTATCAAGAACCTTTAATGTGGTCACATAACCATGTCGAAGGCAAACATGAATATATCAGTTTGCTCTATATTCCAGGACATGCGCCGTATGATTTGTGGCAGCAAGATGTGAAGCATGGTTTGAAATTATATGTGAAACGCGTATTCATTTTGGATGACGCAGCGCAATTTTTACCTCGATATTTACGGTTTGTGAAGGGAATTGTGGATGCAAGCGATTTGCCATTGAACGTCTCCCGGGAAATTTTGCAAGACAATAAACAAGTCGAGAATATTCGATCGGCGTGTACGAAACGGATCTTGGCTTTATTAGAAAAAATGAGTGCAGACAATCCTGAGATGTATCAACGGTTTTGGAAAGAATTTGGCTTGGTCATCAAAGAAGGTCCAGTGGAAGACTTTGCAAATCGTGAGACGATTGCTAAGTTATTGCGCTTTGCGACAACGCATTCGAATTCGGAAGAACAAACAGTTTCCTTGGCTGAATACGT
>CAZBSX010000087.1:0-2740 GCA_964494305.1 uncultured Legionella sp.
AAACACCCAGCAGCAACATTTTTTGTGATTGCATCGGGGGACTCTATGACAAATGCGGGGATTCGTTCCGGAGATATGCTGATTGTTGATAAAAGTATCGCGGCCACTCACGGAAAGATTGTGATTGCGGCGATTGATGGAGAACTGACTGTCAAACGTTTGTCTCGACAAAACGGATGTGTCCAATTGCTACCAGAAAATGAGCAATATTCGCCGATTGATATTACAGAACAGCACGACCTCGTCATTTGGGGTGTCGTTACTCATGTTATTCATCCAGCAGAATAATGTACGCATTAATCGATTGCAATAATTTCTATGCAAGTTGCGAGCGTCTTTTTAGACCAGATTTACGTAATCAGCCCATAGTTGTACTGTCTAATAATGATGGGTGTGTCATTGCGCGCTCTAATGAAGCCAAATCGCTCGGAATTGCGATGAGAGCGCCCTATTTTAAGATAAAAAGACTGTGTGAAACGCAGCATGTCCATGTTTTTTCTTCTAATTATACGCTGTATGGTGATCTGTCTAATCGGGTAATGGCCGTGATTAAACAAGCATGGCCTACGATGGTACAATATTCTATTGATGAGGCATTTTTAGATTTGCGCCAGATGCCCATTCATTTGCACGATATATTTTGTGATACATTGCAAAAACTCATTCTACAAGCTACAGGTATTCCAACCTCTATTGGGATTGGATCGACCCAAACATTGGCTAAAATTGCAAATCATATCTGTAAAAAAGAACTTAAGATTGCTGTGTTTAATATGAGCCGACATCCAGAATGGCTTGCACGTATTCCTATTGGAGAGGTCTGGGGTATTGGCAGACAATCGGAAAAAAAACTAAGTCTACACAATATAAAAACCGCCGCTGATCTTGCCGCTATCAGTCCTCATGAGCTAAAAAGAAGGTTTCATCTTCCATTGGTCCATACCGGCATGGAGTTACAAGGCATTGTGACGCATGTATTTCATGACGTTGAACCCAACCAAAGCATGGTTTCGTCTAGAAGTTTTGGTCAGTTACAAACAGACTTAGACCCATTAATTCAAGCGATAAGCAAACATGCCCGAATGATGTATCAAAAATTACGTCAACAAAATTCCTGTGTCAAACAGCTTTCCGTATTTATTGTAACCAATCGGTTTCGTCAAGATTTACCTCAATATCAAGAGCACATGATCCACGTTTTTGTGACACCCACCGATGATCTACGATCGATCACGACTGCTGCAATAGATTGTTTAAAAAAAATTTATCGGCCTGGTATTCATTACAAAAAAGCAGGTGTTTGTATTGACAGACTCATGAGTAAAAATCATCGCCAATTGGATATGTTGAATCAACCCACAGAAGAGGAAACGCATAAAACCAATGGTTTAATGCGTATTGTGGATCGAATCAACCATAAATTTGGTGCCGATACTCTAAAATTAGCATCTGAAGGATACACGCAATCGTACGCCATGCGTTCCAACCGGTGTTCACCTCATTATACGACGCAATGGAGCGATTTATTGTGGGTTAAAAATGGCACATAAAGATGAGGTGATTTATCGCTGCAAGCGACGCATCGTCGCTTGCAAAAACTCTTTATTAAAACGACATCAAACGCATTCCAGTCCGCTGTATTCTTCATCATCCTCAGCAAAACCTGTACTGCTCCTGTTGTGCAGCGTAGAACCCACCATATTCTCATTCGCCGCAAGAAATAACCCTGAGCGACTTTTTACAATAGATAGATGGACGACGGTTGTTTCCGGTACAACCGCTGCAGCACGCACTGGATGTTGTCGTATCCAAAAAGCCAAACCTAAAATCAGGGAGGCGCTACCGGCAAAAAATGCTGATATCGCTGCCAATGCAGTGATTGCAGCCAATGGAGGCAACGTCATATTCGCCGCAAGAAGCAATCCAGTCAAAAGCTCCACGCCTGTGTAGGTCAATGCACCATTTACAAACGCATTGACTGAAACGCATAAAAAGCCAAACCATGCATTTGGAATGGCCAGCATTTTCCCCAAATTTTCGCCAAATTTTTTACAAAAATCAGATAGATACACATTATAAAAATAATACTCTGTAAACGCACCAAATGTAAAAGCCACGGCAAATCCCGTAATTAATGCAGGAAAAGCAGCAATTTGAAATGCCATCAACGCTTGAGCCAAGCTTAAAGTAAATAACAAACTGAGTGCCAGTACATTCCCTGCAGCAAGGAGATGACCAATCCATTTACCTAATAATTGCAGTTTGGTTAATGGTGCTTCAATTTTTTTATCTTGCTCATTCTGCTCGTCTTCCCAATCATCCCAGCTCTGGAGCCACGTTTCTACTTCCTGGATGGTCATAATACCCGCAACAAAAACTCCGGCCGCAATGGACAATAGCGCCAATGGACCTTGCGCTGCAAAAGTAAACGCCATCAAACCAAACAAAAGTCCAGTCACTACAAAAACAAAGATACCCGCAAAATATTGGAACTTTTCCCATCCTGCCGGTAATCGCGATGGGAGTGTTCGCTTGCGTGTATATTTTTCCTCATTCGACGTCATTCGTTTATAAAATTCCTCGAGCAATTCTACATTCATCCAATAGTTCACTACCCCGCTGCATAGCCCGCCTGCACCTAACGCAGAAATTTGCACTGACCAATCTAATAGTCTGCCAGCGGGAATGATGTTATTTGCTAAACCGGTGATAAACAATGAAACGGCTTGGTAATTTTGAA
>CAZBSX010000087.1:2750-6942 GCA_964494305.1 uncultured Legionella sp.
CCCAAAGCGCCCAAAATACCGACTCCCTGAGAAAACATATCTTGTCTTGAGGGATAAGTGAATGCTGGCATAATCATCTCCTAATGCTTATAATGAATAAATATTCAATATATTAATATAATTATTTGGAATTAGCAATGCTTTTATGAATTTATTTTAAACATTTGTTCCTGGGACTCAGGTCTGGTAAGCTTTTAGAATTGAAAAATGGAGTATCTATGGCATCGGCAACGCATTGGTTACGTGAAATTCTTTTAGAAGGCAAGGCCAAAACACAGGCTGAAATTCAACAAGAATTGGAGCGGTATGGCATATCAAGCAGCCAGTCTAAAATATCCAGGTTGTTGCATCAAATGGGTGCAGTGAAATTGGTGGATAGCCATGGTAAAACGCAGTATCGATTGCCTCACGAGGCCGGATTGATTCATGAGTTAACCTCGCCACAAGAAAAAACTTTAATCCGACAATGGGTATTAAATGTTGCTGCAAATGACACCCTCCTCATTATTCATACCACGCCAGGAGCTGCTGGTATGATTGCTAGAATTATTGATCAACATCGAAAAAATTTAGATGTTTTGGGTACAATTGCTGGTGATGATACGATTTTTGTTGCGCCGAAAGACCATAAGAATATTCTTGCAACGCGGCAGATGATTATTCAGTTGTTTGATTTATAAATAATTTAATCCGCTTTATTTCGTATACGGATACCATCAGATTCTATCGTAATTTCACCTGTTTTATAAAGATGACCAATGGCATTTTTAAAATTTTTCTTACTTTCGCCAAGCACTCGCTCAATCTCGATAGGTGGACTTTTATCGTGCAAGGATAAGAAGCCATTTGCTTTATGCAATTCACTTAGAATCCGTTTTGCAAGATCAGTGATACTGCCTTGCCCCATTTTTCTGAGCACAACGTCGATCTTGCCATCGTTGCGTAGCGTTTTGATATAACCACGTATCTTTTTTCCATAGCTCAGGGTCTGAAAAATATCTGACGCATGGATCAAGCCCCAATGTTTGTCCTCGATAATGACCTTGGTGCCCAGCGCGGTAGTTTCAGCAATCAACAGATTGACTTCATCTCCTTGCTTATAATGCGCTGGAGATTTATCCAGAAAATAATCCAGCTTAGCGCTGCCAATCAGACGCCCTTGATTATCTTGTTTGACACACACGAGATAGGCTTTGTCTTTTTCCATCGGGCGTTGCTGTTCTGGTTTAGGTACGAGTAGATCTTTATCTAGACCCCAGTCCAGGAAAGCACCAAAAGAAGTCACATCAACTACTTTTAAATAAGCAACCGTATTAAGATACGCGCGCGGACGTTGCGTAGTCGCAATAATCTTATCTTCTGAATCAAAATAAATAAACACATCTAATTTGTCATGTATGTCTGTACCTTGAGGTACAAATTTAGATGGCAATAGAATCTCACCCCAATCCTCTCCATCTAAATATACGCCAAAAGGGACTTTTTTAATGATCGATAAGGTATTTACTTGTCCCACTTTAATCATTCACGGTCTCATGATCTATGTCTGTTGATGCCACCCTACCTAATTTGAGAGACATTCGCAATACTTATATCAATTCGCATCATTTCCGCCATAGCCATAGCGATATGAAGTAGATTCATCAATTACTGTTGTGGAAGGAGAGCCTGTAACGAACACTGAGTACCTTCCCATCCTATCCGTTTTATATTTTGTGGCCCCCCCAGGTAGTAATTTTTTCGATGATATAGCGTGGTTTTTGTGGAAGCCTGGGCTCATTGACACAATACGGTTCATGATTTCTCTGGCCAGATGATCTGAACCTGGGCAGTAACTTGCATCCGATTTTTCAGGATACACGGTGAAGGCACGGGGGCGTTGCTCGGGATTTTCTTTATCTTCCCATGCCAGCTCAAAAGAAGTATCCATATTTTGAAAATGAGCACACACTTTACTGAAGCTCGGATTACAACCCATAAAATGGCCAAGATTGACCCATAACACGTTGTTTTCAAACATTTTTTCAAGACATATGGACGTTAATTCAACGAGTCCTATATAGCGTATCATATCGGTTGTGTTATCTATTGCATCAGGTTGGTAAGAACAATCGATATCTTCATCATAGAGAATCATATCGCCCGAATTAATTCGCATGCTCGCAGCAAAATCTTTAATTTGCTTCTGATTGGTCAAATCTAAATATTCGACTGTCAATTGCTTCGGATATTTTTTTTGATAGAATTCGAGCACATCCGACCGTTGGTTTGACGTATAAGTTGCGGTCACTTGATACCCTTTGCGCAAATAGTATCTCATGCAAGCAAAACCGAGGTCACCATCGGTGCCAATAACAGTGACCCGATTCGTACGACGCGGATGATGCATGTATCTGTGCTGATGAGAATGCGCTTGAACCCATTCTTTTAAAGCAGTGATATCAGGGTGAGAAGACGCGCATTGGAGCTTATCGCTCACTACCCAGTGATTTTTCTCTAGTATGGGATTAGCAAGCCAATTTTTGAGTTGTTGCATTTCTGCATCAGAAAATGATAATCGGAATAGATACTCCGTATTTTTGCTAAAGTCCATTTCATGCTGATGAACTCTAGATGTAAAGCCTGAAAACTCATGGCACTGCCATTCTCCACGTGTATTTTGTGCGTAAACCTGAATACGGTTATAGCGCGGAACATGATATCCATGAAAACCATCTAAGGACGGGCAAGCCTCCCCTGAATACGTCATCGGCTCTGTTTTATCCAGTGGAATCAGAATGGGATTAATAAAAAACGTAGGTGGACAAGGATCACACTCAGATGCTAACGCTCTTTCCGCTCGGATATGAATTAAATAAATATTGGGTGGTATATAATTGAGAGGATAAAAACCAGGTTTCGGCGTCAAATCAGTAGCAGAAGTCGGTTTGTAAGGATACAGGAGTTGATTGGCAGCTATAGCGACACCACCACCCCTCCCCGGATTCATTCTGTCTTGATCTGCCTGCATTTTCTGCAATGTTTCAGCCATATCATCCATGCATTGTTGATGATATTTATTTTCGAGTGAATCAACATAACTTGCTTGCGCGGCTCTACGCGTATAATGAACGAATTGTAATATGGTCATTTGGAACTCATCAAAAACAACATACTAGCGTTCCAGTCTATGCCCTTTTATAGAATATTCAAGATCATATGTTTAAATCTTATGGCCTTAACTTATTGGCGACCTCGCAATTTAAATGAGGTACACACCCATATCCAAGCAAATGGCCTCGACTCTCTTTTTCTGGTACTTTAAAGTCAAATACACTGACCCCATCAATTTTTCTGCCTTGATACGTTCGTCCATTACTAGCGCCGGCCATCAAAGGCTGTCCAGCCTGATTTCTGCCAATATACATCATGACATGAGTGACGTTATTGCTGCGCGCTATTGAATATGTACCAGACCAAAACAATAAATCTCCCGGGTATAAGTGTGCAAACTCAGGCGCATCAATTGATTGCGCGCTTTCGGGCACAGGATAAAATTGCCCCTGCGCAGTGACCCATTCATATTGCAAATCAGCTGAACGTGGTACATCTTTGATGCCCAGTGTTGTAAGGACGTAAAATATAGTGCCAGAACAGTCCATCCCCCCTACCCTGGGATCTGCACTTGCATATTGATAAGTCAAATTTTGTCTTGCTAGGGTTAACAACAATTCAATCGCTGTTTGTACTTTTGGCGCATACGTAAAGAAGCTTGCTAATTCAGTGCTTTCAATCGATTCTGGAGGGTGATTCGCTGCTTCATCCGCGTATAGCACACTCCAAATCATCATTAGACCGCCACAAACAGCCATTTTAAACAACATCAAAGCGCCTCACTTCAGCATCGTAAGCTCGTATCGACTAAGCATAGCAGTAAAAATGAGCGAATATTCCATTAAATTTTAAAATATACTCTATACTTAAGATAGAAAACACAATCTTGGAGTTTGTGTGGATTATTATACGTTGCTAGGCGTTCAATGGAATGCTACTCAGGCAGAAATTTTGGCAGCATATCTGAACAAAATATCTAGGCTGGATCGAAATTCGCCCGAGTTTCAACAAATGAATACTGCCTATCAAACATTAAGCGATACAAATAGACGCAACGCCTATGATCAATCTTTACGATCAACGAACCGTAATCAATCAG
>CAZBSX010000088.1:0-6867 GCA_964494305.1 uncultured Legionella sp.
ATTAAAGAAGGTCGTGCGCAATTACGCGTAAATTTACATGATTATTTGGATACTGGGTTATTCCTCGATCATCGTTTATTACGCGCGCGTTTTGCACAGATGCAACCCGGGCTGCGGTTTTTAAATTGTTTTTGTTATACCGGAACCGCGAGTGTCCATGCGGCACTGGCGGGTGCGTTGACGACCAATGTGGACTTATCTCAAACCTATTTGGCGTGGGCGGAAGAGAATTTTCGTCTGAATGGTATTGCGTTGGGTAAACACCAATTTGTTCATTATGATTGTTTAGAATGGTTGGAGGTGACGCAGGATCGGTTTGATGTGATTTTTTTAGATCCACCCAGTTTCTCAAATTCGAAACGTATGGAAAAAACCCTAGATATTGCTCGTGATCATGAGCAGCTTATCCAAGCCTGTATGGCATTATTGGCTCCCAATGGTGTTTTATATTTTTCAACCAATTTTCGGCGATTTAAATTAAGCCCTGTCATTGCACAGGCATATGCAGTACAAGATATCACGCATGAGACCCTTGATCTGGATTTTAAACGAGATGCCAAAATTCATCAGTGTTTTATGATTCAAGCTTTGAATCCATGATAGGTGCAAAGTAGTTGTGATTCGAAAGAACGGGATGACTCAGCGTTCAAAATTTGTTAGCGTTACCATCGTAGTATGGCTATCTATTTCTATTTTTTTCTGCGCACAGGCCAATGCTAATCCGCAAGCACCCAATTCTTCTTGCCTGTTACTGGGTCCTGACCCTTCATTGATCATTCGGTTTCGCCATTATCCGTCACAATTTCTTGCTCGAAAACAATTGAATCGCGCAGATTTGCAGGCGATGACACGTTCAGATACGCCATTGACTCGAGCAAAACGGATGTCTCATGGATATTACGTGGTCTATTTTAAACGGGAAAAACC
This sequence comes from uncultured Legionella sp., assembly GCA_964494305.1. Classification (GTDB taxonomy): domain Bacteria; phylum Pseudomonadota; class Gammaproteobacteria; order Legionellales; family Legionellaceae. The sequence continues at coordinate 928 of CAZBSX010000088.1, forward strand.
ATCGAGAACTTTAATAACAGCTACCAGTACAGGCTCTGAATGTTACACACAAAGCGCATTAGCGCCGATCATCTTGGCAATGAAACAGTCACCGCAGATAGCGGAAGTTACTCCCAATTTTTTGTCATCCATGATGGATGTAGCTCAGTCCAATATCTCGCAGCAATGGAACCTACAGAGGCCACCTGGCGGAATAGATGCCGAAGCAGCTTGGCGGTATACCACTGGCGTGCCTTGGGTCACGATTGCGGTGCTTGATACGGGTATTCTGCCTCATCCAGCATTGAGCGCTAATATCCTCCCTGGCGTTCATTTTACGCGTGCAGGAGAAACCGGTCGATCAGCGGAGCCTTCTTGCACCGAATGCGGGGGATATGAGCATGGCACGATGGTTGCTGGCATTGTCGCAGCTACTGGAGAATACTTAGATGGCGGCGCGTTATTTGGTGTAGCGCGTCATAGCAGCATTTTACCCATCAACGTGTTCACAAAATTTACTGATCAAACAACATGTGGATCGCCACCTTGTCTTTACTCTTATCTGTCGGATCAAATCAATGCATTAGCTTGGCTCGCTGGCGATGAATTTTCTAATGTGCCTTCTCCGCCAAAAACTATTGTGGGGATTAACCTGAGTTTTGGTAATGAGATATCCTGCCCTGTAGCGACACAAAATGCTTTGAATCGAATCCACAGCAAAGAATGGTCCGTTATTGTTGCCGCTGGAAATCATAATAATGATGCAGCACGAAATTATCCGGCAAATTGCCAGAATGTTATTTCAGTTGCTGCTACTGGATTTTATGGAGAACGAGCAGCCTACTCAAGTTGGGGAAAAACGGTGACTATTGCAGCTCCCGGGGGTAATGAACGCCATAGTATTTACACGGCAACGGATGGTGCCTATCGATATAAACAAGGCACTAGTCTTGCAGCGCCTCATGTTTCCGGTGTCATTGCGTTGTTATATGCGATTGATTCAAGTCTGAATGCGGAGCAAATAAAAAAAATTATCACCGCTCAAGAAGCGATCACACCTTTTCCATCACCGGATATGCTACCTCGAGGTGCTCTTTCTTGTAACGATAGAAGCTCTCCAGAAAAATCATGCGGTGTGGGTATTATCAATGCAAATAAGGCCGTTCAAAAGCTGTTATCAACAGATACAAATTCGGAGTAAGTTGTCGAGTCTAAGGCTTGAGTTGGCAATAGACTCTGGGATATATTTTAAAAACAATGGATGTAAGCTCGCATACGGAGATTGACTATGAAAATAATGATGTGCGTTGTTTTAGCGATATTGAGTGTGTCTAGTGATGCACAAGATCTGAGTGCCGAAGTTAACGCAAAAATCGCAAATACACCGTCCGCATATCCTGATAGGACGGGTACTACGGCCGGTGCGGGAACGGATTCTGATGTCCCTGTGGACCATGGGATTTGGCCTATTCAACCCAGGTCTGTTCAGAAATAGCATGCCATTTCTGATGAGCATGTTCGAGGTAGAAATATGAGCAGCCGTCTCTCTTTCATAAAAACCAATGGGGGATCTCTCGTTTTGTCCATTGCGCCAAATGAGATTTACGTGCTTTATAATAATGACGATATGCGGTTACGGGGTCGGTTTGTTTAAACTCATCAGGCATAGTTTGAGGTCTTTCTGTCAAACCCAGATCAGGTAGTGGAGGTACCGAAAGACTCAGAATCACATCATAAGATTTGTGATTGCTTGAGTGGTTAAATCGATACTTATACTCTTCATTGAGTGCGCCCGCTAAATCCTTTAACCAATACCAATTGGCTAATGATTGATTGGCCCATAGTACGGATGGATGCTTTAAGTGAGTTGGTTTATAAGGCGCTTTCATCTGATGGAGCCATAATACCGAACAAAGAATTTGAGCAGATTCTAAAATCATTTTAATCACGTGTTTATCACAGTGAAAGCGTGCGCATTGTATTGGATCGGTGTCTAAATAAAAAATATTCATAATGGAAGAGTATTTAATTGATCGATCTTGTAGGTTGGGCCTTGGCCCAACGCAGCGCTGTTGTTGGGCCAAGGCCCAACCTACGATAGGTCGCTGCAAATCAATGGTACCGAGAAGAGGACTCGAACCTCCACGGAGTTGCCTCCACTAGCACCTGAAGCTAGCGTGTCTACCAATTCCACCACCTCGGCAATGCAGGTGCTTAACTTAACCAAGAAGACGCGCTAAGTCAACTGGTAAACGGTGAAAAAATGTATGCTGCGTAGGTCTGCAATTGAAAAGTCCCTTGACAAGCTGCTGCGCTCCTGTTTCAATCAATAAATCATTGATAAACCTTTTAAGCATTATAATACTATGACTAAACTTATCATGCTTTCGGTTTTCTTAATCAGCTTCGTGGGTTGTGCCCCAGCTATTTATAAAAAACCGCCTTATAATGATCCGAGTGATGATGCTACCATTAAACTCGCAGAAGCAGCTGATTCTGTCAGCCATTCCATGATGTCTATGGCCAAAACCGAAAAGGTTCTGACCCCGACACATAAAGATAACACATTGACGATTCCAAATTCAGAGGGACTCCAAACGCATGCTTCGGTAGATTGGTCAGGACCTATCGCTGAATTAACGCATCGAGTCGCTAAATCAGGCCACTATCACCTGCGTATTCTGGGTAATGAGCCAGCTATTCCTATCTTGGTGAGTGTGCGCTTACAAGACCGGAGTTTAGGAGAAATTTTACGTAATATTGATTACCAAGCAGGGAATAAAGCCTTTATTCATGTCTATCCAAAACATAAAGTCATTGAACTCAGATATGCAAATTTATATTCGTAACATACTATGGTTCATCCCCCTATTGCTGATTGGATGTTCCGCATTGAATCAAAATGGGCCAATGGGCAATACCGATTCATTGGCCGGGTTACAAGCCATGCAAAACACTCAAAAAACTGACCCTCGTAACGCAAAAAGCATGAGTAAAATTAGAGAAATGGCCTTGAAAGAGACCGCGTTGAGCGTGGGCGCGCAGTCAGGATTGGCCTATCGTGCAAAAATTATTGATGATCAATTGATTCGACAAACGCGACATTTAGACACGATTTATGATTTTAATGCGCTGGTTTTGGAGCATAATGTGTTGCCGCCAGTTCTGCTGGAAGGGCGCAATACCTTGAACCTAGCAGATACGCAAACTATTCGGATTTCAGATCGCGTCCATAAAGTGTATAAGCAAGCTCATTTTGTCACTACACCGCCCAATTGGCGCCAATACCTATGGATGGATTACAAAAAACCCGACGTTCCACATGTGAGCTTATTACCCATTAATAAAGAAGAGCGCGAAATTTGGTCGTATTACGTGGGGAAAGGTTGGCAAAATGGGGTTGATCAAGGGAACACCATTCTTGAGGAAAATATTGCTCGGATTAAAGAGGATTTTACTGGGATGATTTTGTATCGCAAATTACTTGCAATGAATATGGTAACGCCACCATATGTGTCACACACTGATTTGGGTATCACAGGCGACGGAGCTGAAATTCATATTGATGATAAAGTATTGCGTATTACGGCATTGCCTGCTTTGAATATGAATAGCAGTGAATGGAAAGCTGCCGTGGAAAAAGATGAGCAAGCACTTGAACAATTCAACGATCTAGAAAAGCGAGTTGAGTCTGCAAAAATCAAAATTGCAGCCCAAAATTGGCGCCCTATCATTAGTCCTTTAAATTAGGAATCATCATGCCTAATGAGTTAATGCCGGATGAACCAACACGCTTTTCCCCAGTATTTATGGATAAGATGCTGGAGCACGCTCAAAAACTTAATGCGTCGGACATCACCATTCAAACAGGGTCCCCCATTTTTATTGAAGTCTATGGTCGCCTGTTGAAGATTACGAACCGCTCGCTATCGAATACGGAAGTGGGTGATTTGATTAATAGTATTTATGGCCCAAATGCGACAACGCAATTGCTTTCAGGACGTGATATCGATACGCATTATGAATTTAGACCCAACCGCGGTGTGCGCTTTCGTTATCGAGTAAATGCAACGGCCTGCTTGGTCGATGGTCACGATGGGATGCAGATCACGTTGCGGACTATTCCAACGACCCCACCTAAGTTAGAGACGATGAACTTACCTGACAATATTCTCAAAGCCTTATCCCCTCAGGAAGGTATTGTATTTATTACCGGCGCAACTGGTTCGGGTAAATCGACTTTATTGGCGTCTATCATTCGTGAACTCATTGAAACTACCGATTCTAATCGTAAAGTGTTGACGTATGAGGCACCGATTGAATTTGTATTTGATGAAATTGAAACGTCCTCATCGATTGTGAGCCAATCAGAGGTTCCACGGCATTTGCCGTCGTTTGCTGAAGGCGTACGCAATGCGTTGCGGCGTAAACCACGCTTGATTATGGTTGGAGAGTGTCGAGACGCAGAGACGATTTCCGCCGCTTTGGAAGCGGCACTGACAGGTCATCCTGTCTATACGACCCTGCATACATCAGGCGTGGCTGAGACGATGCGTCGCTTAGTGACTTCTTTTGCAGGTGAAGAACGCCTAGGTCGTACCATCGATATTTTGGAAACGATTCGTCTCTGTATTTGGCAAAAATTAGTGCCGACAGTCGACGGTAAGCGAGTGGCGTTGCGTGAGTACTTGGTGTTCGATGAAGAAGCGCGTGATATCTTATTGGAAAGTGATCCGAATGAAGTGACAACGACCACGCGTAGATTGGTCCGACAACGTGGTCAGCTGATGACGCTCGATGCCAAAAGTAAACTTGAGCAAGGGATTATTTCAGAAAAAACCTATAAACTCATCATAGCCGGAACCAAACAAGATACCATATAACAGGCATTAAACTATAATGTATGCAAATAAATCCAGTCAATACTGGGTCTGAGCTTGAAGAAATAACTGCAAGCTCCAATATATCTGAACCCCGCAGCACGCCGCGGGAAAGATATTTAAAGGGTTTGCATAAAAGCAACCAGATCTTGTTTTTCTTGTTGCGCCAGATGCAATTCTAAAATCAAATTAAAATACTCAACCGTATCGTCTAGCGTTAATAAGCGCCCATCGTGTAAATAAGGTGGACTATCTTTTATTCCACGTAGTGGAAATGTTTTGATCAGACCATCGCCCATTTCCATTAAATCGTTGATTTTCTCGGGTTTAAAGAAGCGCTCCGCTTGTAAATTATGCATCGTATTGTCAGTATAATATGGTGGTGTATGACAGGTTGCGCATTGTGCCTTACCAAAAAACAACACCTGCCCACGCATTTCAGCCGCACTGGCCTTTTTCGGATCCAATTTTCCATCCCAACGCAGTTTGGGTGCGGGCGGAAAATCTAAAATGTCTTGGAATTCAGCCATAAAATGGACCTGGCTTCCTCGATCCAAAATGTTCACCCCTTTTTTAGTGGCAATCACTGGGTCGCCATCAAAATAAGCGGCGCGTTGTTCAAATTCGGTGAAATCTTCTACCGACTTCAATGCGCGTTGTGACCCAAAAAGGCGTTGAATATTGACACCTCGCAAACTCGGTGTATTGATACGATGGCGAAATTCTTGGGGTCGGATATCACCCACCAAATGAGTTGCCTTGTTGGTATGTCCATTGGTATGACAATCCAAACAGGCAACACCCCGGCTAGGTTCGAGTGTGCGTCTATCTTCAGTTTGATTAAATTGTTGCTGTGGAAACGGCGTAAGCAAAAGCCGTAATCCTTCTAATTGTTTCGGATTGAGGATGCCATTGAATAACGTATAATAATTATTAATGGTAATCAGCTGACCACGTGACACATCGCCAAGATCAGGCCGTGTGGTTAAAAACATGGGAGCAGGGAAGTCGGGGAGGAAATGATCTGGAATGTCAAAATCCAAATCAAAGCGAGTTAAATCACGTTTTTCTTGTTGATTAA
>CAZBSX010000089.1:0-6718 GCA_964494305.1 uncultured Legionella sp.
CACAGATTCGCTCAAGATCTATTCGGGTTGAACATATCCACATTATTGTCAGCATGTGCGCCGCCATTCAATACATTCATCATGGGCACAGGTAAGGACATCGTATCCCCTGATTCCTGCAATGACTGAAACAAGGGTAACTCCAAATGGTCCGCACGAGCGCGGGCAAAGGCCAAAGATGCGGCCAAAATTGCATTTGCACCCAAATTGGATTTATTGGTCGTGCCATCCAATTGACATAAAGCCTGATCAAAAGCCGCCTGATCCGAAAAAAGCTGTCCCTCAAAAGCGTGTTGAATGGTCGTATTAATATGCGCAACCGCTTTATGCACACCGCGACCACCGTATCGTTGTTCACCGTCGCGTAATTCGCACGCTTCTAAAGTTCCCGTGGACGCGCCTGAAGGTACGCTGGCTCGTCCAAATCCACCTTCCACAAAAGAAATTTCTGCTTCAACTGTAGGCGAACCACGTGAATCTAAAATTTCACGACCTTTGATTTGCTTAATTTGCATAACACTCCAGAGCAATTTTTGAGCCGGTATATTCTTTGGTGATTTGCAGTAGAAGTCAAGCGCGATCTGACATTTTGCTAGGACCTGCTAATATTTCGCTATTTTGGCTCAAGCTGGCGAAATGTCAACAGGCCCTAGTGGTGCCGTCGAGAATTAGATTTGGGATCTTTATTCTCATCCGCTGAGATACCCTGCTCTTTTCTCAATTTTTGCATGCCTGGTTTATTAAGACCATGAGATACAGTAGCGCTTAATGTTTGTAACGCAGTGGTAAGCGGGCTGTGTGGATTCGAACGCATATAGTCATCCATTTGAGGTGTGGCTTTAATCATTTGAGGACTCACTTTGCCGAGCTCTAATACGATATCGATCGCACTGACAAAACGCTCTTGCGCTTTAGCAAAAAAACCCTCTGTAATTGCCTGCTTGCGAATACCTGACCACATATGTTCCCATGTCTGCAGTACCTCAACCGCAACTGCTTCCGCATCTGGTCCGCGTGGTCGAGGTGGCGGAGGCGGACGTAACGCACGCGTCAGTGGCATCTGTGGGTTCAACCGCATATATTCAGCCATTCTGGGGGTACCTCGAACAGCTTGAAGACTCACCTCGCCACAATATAAAACACTCAGCACCTCAGCAAAACGCTCTTGCGCTTTGGTTTCATCACCCTCTGCTCTGGCCTGCTCAAGCATGCCTGTCCATATCGGACTCCAATGTGCCAGGATGTCAGCCGCAACGACATTCGCATCGATTTCTGGCGGGCCAGCACTTCTAGTGGATTGCACAGGCACTTCCGACCTTTCTCGTGGTTTACGTGACGCAGGATCAGATACTGGCATTTCTGAGTCAATCGCGACATCTTTGGTACTTAGAAGAGGGATTCCTGCTGTGCGTAATTGACGTTTATAGCCGTCAACACCATTCACCGCAATCATGTCCCAAAGCGCTTTTACTGCCTGATACTTTGCTGATGAATGTCCACGATGACGATCAGGATGCAATTCTGGCATAATGCGTATTAAATATTTTTTTAATAGTTTGGGATCATTGAGCATTGTTTCAGTGACCCCACCAATTTTGTCAAATAAGGATTCAGTTTCTTTAGACGCGGATTGTAGGGGGACGGAAGAATGCGATCGCTGCTCATGTATAGGAACTTTACCCGATTTTTTTGAAAAGTGCGTACGGTGATATGCCAATGCTGAGCCCAAATGATCTTGCCTTCGACTTAAGTCATCCGCCACATCTACAAATGTATAGCCTTTCTCTTGTAAATAAGCCTCTACGTACCCCGTATAAATTCGCAATACCGCACCTTCACTGCGCTCTCGAGGATGATGATGCACATAAGCAATAGCCTGCCGCCATAATGGTTCGGATTCGGCGATAAGACCCTTCAAAACCACTTGCAGGGCTATGGCAGGCATACATGAGTTCCTATTTAGATTTACATTCGGCTATGTTCTCATGCTATAAATATAGCACACGATTGGCCATCGCGATGGTTTCTGGCCTGTGCGCAACAATAATTTGAGTCATCGAACAAGCTTGTAACGCTTGATTGATCAACGTTTCCAATGCCAGATCTAAATGACTGGTTGCTTCATCCAAAAATAAAAACTTGGGTTGTTTGTATAAAGCACGCGCCAACAAAATCCGCTGTCTTTGGCCCCCTGAGATTGTCGTTTGCGTTTGCCCAAGCAACGTATCATATCCCATCGGGAAACTTGTAATCAGATCATGGATATAGGTCAATTTGGCCACCGCATAGACTCGTTCTATATCCACATCGTCCGTAAAAAAAGTAATATTATCTAAAATACTGCCGGTGAACAGCACATCATCTTGCATAACCGACGCCGACAATTGACGAAAGTGCTGAATACCAAATAATCGCAGGGGCAACGCATCTAACAAAACCTTACCGACAATCGGTTGCTCCAATCCCATCATGATTTTGAGCAACGTTGTTTTACCACAACCTGATGGCCCAACAATTGCAATTTTTTCTCCAGGGTACACGGTAAAACTAAGATTTTCGAACAGAGGCTTCTCTTGGCCAGGATAAGTAAACGCAATATTTTCTACACACAGGCGTCCCTCAATCTGTGAGGGGGGATGAGTTGGTGTTATACGCGCTTCCGGTTCATAATCAATGACATCTTGTAAACGACACAATTGCAGCGCCAAACTCTGGTACGAAAAGACAGATTGAACAAACGAAGTCGATTTATTCGTCAACAACATACGATAAGCTAAAAATGCCAATAACATCCCGACCGATAACCGCTGAGATAAGATTAAGCTAGCACCGATACAAACAACTACAATATATTCAACATGACATAAAACTTGATTCAAAACACGATGGCGAATTTGTACTTGCGCGACCTGGATATCATGATTTAAAGCATCCACATACTCATTACACCATAACTGAAACCACACATCTTCTTTTAAAAATAATTTAATCGGTATAATCCCGCGAAATGTTTCAAAGAAAGTGACTGCCGTTTTGGTATGCAGTGCCAATGCTGTACCTGATTGTTGCCGATAGGTCCGAATGTTACTGTAGAGTAATCCACCGTATACGCTCATGATCACGGCAACGATACCGGTCAAAATTGGGCTATACAGAAACATCACGCCCAAAGTTACTATAATCATCAACCCATCCAAAACCGTATGCATCAAATTGGTACTTAATTGCGTTTTCAGCTGTTCAATTGATTGAAATTTTGCTTGAATATCACTCAAATGCCGATGATAAAAAAAAGCCAACGGAAGGGTGAGTAAATGTTTAAATACGGCAGTAGCAAATGATTTCGTGACTTGCATAGCACCATACAGGATCAAATGACTCCGTAAAAACTCAGTCAAGCCATATAATCCTGCAAAGATTACACAACCAACCCCAATGCGATACATTTGTGCCAAAGCACTTGCCCCAACACCATAATCCATCACATATTGCATCAACATCGGGTTGAGCATCTGCAGTAATTCAAGGATGACCGATAAAAACAGTAGTGCGCCCAATACACGCGGCATGCCGCGGACCGACTTCAATAGAGTCCAAAGCGGATAAGAGACATGCTGGCCGATTGGCTGAGCACCGGTAAGTTTTTCTGCTTCTACGACGATACCTGCAAAAAAATCCGCTAATTCCGTATGTGCATAAGTTCGCATCCCAATTGCTGGGTCGTGCACAATAACACAGTCGCGTTGCACTTTTTTAAGCACCACGAAATGATTGTGATCCCAATGTAATATGGCAGGTACGCTCACACGTGCCAAATCGGAGATACTCACCCGTAAAACTCGCGTTTTAAATCCGAGTTGGTCCAATAAATGAGTCAACTGCCGTAAGGTCATCCCGCGTGTCGAGGTATGATTCAAGCGCCGCAAATCACTCAAACTTAACTTACAGCCCCAGAAAAAACTCAGCATAGCAATACAAGCATGACCACACTCGGTCATTTCTTCTTGCAAAATCACAGGTAACACTGCTTTTTTACGAAACCGTAACTGTAGAAAAGCCCACTGCATCACTCACCCTGTCATCGCATTCTGAATCGGATCGAAAATCCAACGCCATAGTTTTTTATGCATACCCGTGAGCACCGCTGTACATGTCATCCCTTGTTGCAAAACATGCTGTTGACCGGATGAGACAATAAATTGCTGCTCTAAATTTGCGATGACTTTGTAGTAAGGCTCACCAATGATCAACGGTTTCTCTTCTTCGCGATCACTCATAATGCTCCGCGACACGGTCATGATTCGAGCTTGTGCCACCCCAAAATGTTGGTAGGGGTACGCATCATAGTGCAAAGCAATTTTTGCACCTTCTTGCAAAAAACCAGCCTTTGCTGCTGGGACATATAATTGTGCCACTAAAGTCGCATCGTGAGGCAAGACTGTTAGTAACGCTTGCGTCACATCCACTTTTTGTCCGACCTGAAATTCCAAATTAGCGATTAAACCAGTAATGGGGGATCGCACGATATAAGCACGTAAGCGCTGATAGCGCAGCAAGGTGCGTTTAAGCGCATACTGACGAGCCTCTAATGTAGTCACCTGATCTCGCAAAATTTGATAGCCCGCTAACGACAAATAATGTTTGGCTAATAATGGCTTGAGCATATGCAAATAATGAGTTTTTGCATGCAACCGCCGTTCAATATTCATCAACCGATTCTGCAGCAAAATCTGCTCATCGGTGGAAGATATCTCATCCATCGTATCAATCAGAAATAAAGCATCACCTTTTTGCACTGTTTGACCCGATGTAACGAAACATCGCTTGATAACCCCCGCATGCAAGGGGTAAACCCGAGCGATACCCAGTTTTGCATTTAAATACCCTTTTACAACATACATTGCAGTAAAATTTGTACTGAAAATGTAGATCAACAACGCACCAAGCAGCACACTAAACCCAAAAATCACGATGGCATAGGGTGCTGGGATATTCATACTCACTGAACCATATATTTTTTTATGGTGTGGAAAGCGCGCTTCCGTAAGATTAGCTATTTTCCGATGCATCCTTACACCCTCGATGGATGAGTTCTCACCCAGTCTTTCCATTGTGCAAACTGACGATCGCCAAATCGTTGATGCGTAATTTTTTTGAGTAACGCATACGCCAAATTATGATTATCCGGTTGGGTTAACTGGAGCAAATCTACGATTCGTTGCCCACTCACTTGCAGAATCTGTTGTTTCATCGCTGGGTTTTCAGCGATAACCAGTAATATATTTAATGCTTTATTTCGATCAGTCAGATAGGGTGAATCCAATAAGGCAATGAATGGTTTGGCATCCAAATGTGTGATTCGTGATTTATATAAAGTAGTACCGATAACGCGTAACACATTATTTCTCACTGCACTTTCTGGATCAGTCACGCTCGGGGTCAAAATTGTGATGATTTCATTGGGATCTTGGAAATGCCCGATTAAAAAAGCCGCCGATGCCCGTCGTTGTGGATCAGGATCGGTACGTAGTATAGTAATGATTCGTTGTTTTTCAGCAATAACACCCTGATTAAACCGGAGTAGATACGGTTTTAATTTAGGATGCTCAAAGCTCGCCATACAATGGTAGACCGGGCAAGTATGAGACCGTTGATCTAATTGCCCTGTCATCATAAGTTGCAACACTAAATTTTCGTATTGCATCATCTGAGTAATCAGATCTCGTTGCATTTGACAAGGCTTACGCCCTACCCAAGAGGCCTGGGCCCAATCTCGCAATGTGTCTACTGGACGTTTATGAATGATTTTTGGTAAAAAATGCATCCGTTCAGAATTCGCATCAGCAATGATTTCTATCGTCGTATATGCGCTTTTATCTTGAGGATAATACACGGATTGAAAATCAACGAAACCAAAATGGTAACGTCGTTTCAGCTCTGCAAGCAAGCGCGTTTTCTGCGTCACCAGATCTTGATAGTGATGCAAATTGGACTGTCCTGCACTGAAACCCAACACGTCTTCCATGATATGTGTCTCAAGATCGCGAATTCGCGAGCCATAGGTTTGCAACACGTGTTGCGCCTGCTCACCCTCTATGCCATGCAAATCAATGATGTTTTTCGCCCAAGTAGAGGAACAGATCAACACCAAGCTCAAGATTAGCAATATCCGTTTATCCATAGCCTCTCCGTGACATCTTAAGCATCTATCTGCTCGCGTTACCGATCACCACAGGTTGGGCCACGGCCCAACCTACGACCTAGTGCGCTTCATTTTCCTCTTGTATCTTACTGTAGGTATTGAGCTGTACATGGCGCTTCATATTGAGTTCGTAGATACTTTGAATTTGCGCACGGTAGCGCTCAATACTGTGTACACAGTGCTCGGCATCCCAAGTAAAATCAATTGAACGGTGCACCAGAAATTGCACAAAAATATCCAACATTTTGAAATCTGGATTAAATTCTTCGAGCCATAAAAATTGTCCTTGCTCATTGACCTCCAAAAACACGTACTCATCCTCCGGCGTTACAATAAGATCAAACGCACCAAAAACCAAATTCATGCGTTGCATAAACTGCCGAAGCTTGCTCACGACCGATTCGGGTAAATCAAACGGCTCTACCAGCATTCGTGGTCCCCGAATCGCCCGCCAATCAATTAAACCATCGGGATGTTTCTGCGAATGCAGTTTTGCGGCAACCCAATAATGACCAA
>CAZBSX010000090.1:0-6665 GCA_964494305.1 uncultured Legionella sp.
CAAGCCACTATGGCGCACGTCGTTCTCTATAAGAATAAATCTTACCAACAAAAACAAACATTGACTGTCGTAATTACGTTTGTACCAGCAAAAACTCCGGTCGGAGTACGTGGCTTAGCTGTGACCAGTTTTACAGCAACAGTAACCACACCTGCGTGTCGGTGTGAACGAGATTCTGTAACCCGTACTATTGTATAAAGGATTTACCATGATACTCAAAACTGCGTTATACCAAGAGCATATGACCTTGGATGCAAAAATGGTTGATTTTCATGGATGGCTCATGCCATTACATTATGGTTCCCAATTGCAAGAACACCAAGACGTTCGATCCCATGCTGGGATGTTTGATGTCTCTCATATGACCGTAGTTGACCTATTAGGCGCGGGCGTTCGGCAATTTTTACGTCACCTGCTCACCCATGATATCGATCAACTCAATCATATTGGCCGTGCCTTATATTCTTGCATGTGTAATCGTGACGGTGGCATCATCGATGATCTGATTGTATACCAACGAGGTCCCGATCATTACCGGTTGGTTCTCAATGCAGCAACGCGAGTCAACGATTTGGCTTGGATTCGACAACATATTCAAGGGTATGCCATCGATTTACAAGAGCGCAGTGATTTGGCTATGCTCGCCGTGCAAGGCCCGCAAGCCATCGAAAAAACCTTGCAAATACTCACACCAATTCAAGCCGATGCGGTCTCCACTATCGCGCCTTTCGAATGTGTCGAACCTGATAATATGTTTTTCGCACGTACGGGATATACTGGAGAAGATGGTTTAGAAATCATCGCGGCTCCAGCCCAAATTACTCATTTATGGCGCGCCTTGCTGCGCGCTGGCGTCAAACCCTGTGGTTTGGCTGCTCGTGACACCTTACGAATCGAAGCAGGATTGTTATTATATGGCCAAGATATGACTGAAACGACGACGCCGTTGGAATCAGGTTTGAATTGGACTGTAACCTGGGAGCCACAAGATCGAGACTTTCTAGGCAGAAGCGCATTAGTCGCTCAAAAACAACAGGGCCTCCAGCAAAAATTGGTCGGTTTGCGATTAGAAGACAAAGGCATCATGCGTGCAGGTCAAAAAGTCATGATTGATGGTTTACCCGATGGCATCATCACCAGTGGCACTTTTTCACCTATTCTCAATCAATCCATTGCATTCGCACGTGTGCCCTATGCAACTCAAGACGACGTATGGGTAGATATTCGCAATAAACGCTGTCGAGCGCACGTTGGCAAACTCCGCTTTATTAACAAAGGAAAAGTATCATGAAACATTTACGTTTTACAGCCACCCATGAATGGTTAAATATCGAAGAAGACATGATGAGTGTCGGGATTACCAAACATGCTCAAAGTTTATTAGGCGACATGGTGTATATCGAATTACCCACGATTGGTACCGAAGTTCATGCTGGGGATGAAATCGGCGTCCTAGAATCGGTTAAAGCTGCTTCTGAAATTTATGCACCCATCAGTGGTGTCATCACCGCCATCAATCATAAAGCAACCGAAGAACCTGCTTTGTTAAACAAAGATCCTTACGGTGAAGGTTGGCTCGTTAAAATCCAGCCTCATGAACACGATGAAGCACTGGAAGAAATTCATACTTTGTTAAAAGAAGAAGATTATTTGGAAGATATTGTTGAGGAACATTAATTATGCCATTCATTCCGCATACAGAAAAAGACAAACAAGAGATGTTGGCATGCATTGGTGTAACAGATTCTGCAGATTTATTTGATGAAATTCCAAACGATTTGCTGCAAAAAACATTGCCAGACGTGCCTCCCGGCATCCATGAAATGACGATGATGGCGCTCGCGCAAGACTATGCGGCACGCAATCAAAATGATGTATGCTTTATCGGTGCAGGCACATATGATCACTATTGTCCTGCAGCCGTTTGGGACATTGCCATGCGTGGAGAATTTTTAACTGCATACACCCCTTATCAAGCCGAAGCCAGTCAAGGCACCTTGCAATTATTGTATGAGTTCCAAACCATGATCGCTGAGCTTACGGGTTTACCCGTTGCAAATGCATCCATGTATGATGGCGCTTCAGCGCTCGCTGAAGCAGCATTAATGGCCGTCCGAATTCAACGCCATGACAAACCTTGCGTTTTGGTTGCCGGCACTCTGCACCCTTTTTATCGCGAGACCTTGGACACTATTCTCCATAACCAACATATCAAAATCATCACGTTATCTTTCGACGAAAGTACAGGGATTACGCCTTTAGCAGCCTGTGAACCCTATCACGACCAAACGATCAGTGCATTGATTATCCCACAACCTAATTTTTTTGGATGTTTAGAGCACGTTGATGATCTCACCGATTGGGCCGAACAGCACGGCGTTATCAGTATTGCCTGCGTCAATCCAACATCGTTAGCCCTACTCAAACCTCCTGGTCAGTGGGGAAAATTAGGTGTAGATATTGCGTGCGGTGAAGGCCAGCCTCTGGGTGCGCCTATGGCGTCTGGCGGACCTTATTTTGGGTTTTTTAGTACTCGCTTGGAACATGTGAGGCAATTACCTGGTCGCTTAATCGGACAAACCGTCGATCAAGCCGGTAATATCGGGTATACCTTAACGTTACAAGCTCGCGAACAACATATCCGACGCGCGAAAGCAACGTCAAATATCTGCACGAATCAAGGATTATTGGTTACCGCTGCCACGTTGTATATGAGTTTGCTTGGACCAGAAGGTTTACAACAAACTGCGCAACATTGCCACCATAACACGCATGCCTTAATTGATGCGTTGCAAGAAATTCCAGGTGTAGAATTGGTTTTTTCTACACCGTTTTTTCATGAGGCTTTAGTGCGTTTTCCCTATCCTGTCGCCGATATTCTCTCTGCGATGCATCAACAAGGGATTGCTGCGGGTTACCCTGTTGACGAACATTATCCAAACTTGCACAATACTCTTTTGGTCTGTGCAACAGAAAAACGCAATTCAGCAGACATTGAACGCTATATCAATGCGCTGCGATCATGCATCAAACGCCAAGGAACAATATGATCATTGTCCATTTGACTTACATAGCACCACTAGGCGAAGTTGATAAATACTTGCAAGCACATCGTGAATTTTTGGAATACCATTATAAACAAGGACTATTACTGGCTTCTGGGCCAACCATCCCTAGAACTGGCGGGATTATCATTGCGTTAACACAAGACAAATCCGCCTTAGAAACGCTGTTTCAATCCGATCCATATTATTTAGCCGATATCGCTAAATATGAATTCATCGCATTCACACCGGTGAAGCACTGTGACGTAATCAAAGATTTAATTCGCATTTCTGAGGGACAAGTATGTTAATTTTCGAACAATCTCAGCCTTGGCGCCAAGCGCGTGCTCAGGGGCCTGGCCCACTTCAGAGCCCTTATTCTATTCCGAAAGCTTTACAACGCCAGACTCCGCCCAAACTTCCCTCCTGCTCAGAATTACAAGTTGTTCGGCATTATACGCGGTTGTCACAAAAGAATTTCTCGATTGATACTCAGTTTTATCCCCTAGGATCGTGTACCATGAAATACAATCCGCGCGGTGTACAGCATGCGGCTTCTTTACCCGGATTTATCAACCGTCATCCCCTAACGCCTGCGCCATATAGTCAAGGCGTACTCCAAGCCTTATTTGAACTCCAAAACTACTTGAAAGATATTACTGGCATGACAGGCATTTCATTAACGCCCATGGCTGGCTCGCAAGGCGAGTTTGCTGGTGTCGCCATGATCAAAGCATATCATCAATCGCGTGGAGACATGCAACGTGATGAAATTCTTATTCCTGACGCTGCACACGGGACGAATCCCGCCTCTGCAATGATTTGTGGATATAAAATAGTCGATCTTGCTACGCAAGGTGACGGAGAAATTGATATTGAAGAATTAAAACGTAAAGTTGGACCCAAAACAGCTGGGATTATGCTCACGAATCCCTCGACACTTGGATTATTCATGTGTCAAATCAAAGAAGTCGCTGCCATCATTCATGCGGCCGGCGGTTTATTATACTACGATGGCGCGAACCTGAACGCCATTATTGGGAAAGTCCGCCCAGGAGATATGGGCTTTGATGTCATGCATCTTAATTTACATAAAACGTTCGCTACACCTCATGGTGGCGGTGGACCAGGTTCTGGCCCAGTCGCAGCTGGACCGCGCTTAAGTCCATTTTTACCCACGCCCATTGTCCTCCACGAACACGGTATGTATCACTTCTCTACTCACACTCAAATGCCGCAAAGTATTGGGCGCTTATCTTGCTTCATGGGCAATGTCGGTATCTTGCTGCGCGCCTATTTTTATATTCGCCTCCTCGGTCAACAAGGGTTAGGACGAATTTCAGATTATGCGGTACTCAATGCCAATTATTTATTAACCCGCCTGACTCAATTGGGCTTTAGCCCGGCTTACCCAGAGCGTCGTGCTAGTCATGAATTTGTATTGACCTTAAAACCCGAGAAAAAAGCGTATGGCATCTCGGCCATGGATTTGGCAAAACGTTTATTAGATTTTGGTGTTCATGCCCCGACCACGTATTTTCCTATTATGATCCCTGAATGCCTGTTGATTGAACCGACTGAAACCGAATGCAAAGAAACTTTGGATCGATTTATTACGATTATGCAAACCATTTTACACGAAGCAAAAACCAATCCGGAGCTTTTGAAAAATGCGCCACATACGTTACCCGTACGGCGCCTAGATGACGTCAAAGCGGCTCGAGAATTGCGTCTAAACTTCTATCAACATCAACCCCCAAAAAAGGAGGCACTTCAAGCTGAAAAGACATAAGCACACCGTCAGTACGAACCGAAGCTCGCAATGACGAATGACAAGCAATTTTATGGACGAAAGACCGCATAAAAAGGGAGATTTAAATGTATATTAAAGTGTTTTCACAACGGTTTAATCGCGAATTAGCTGGCATGGACTTACCAGAAGATTTAAATGAAAAAATCAAAGCTATTGCCAAAGTATTTTCAGTCACGCGACACATGGCCAATGCTATGATTTTTGGACATCTGTTGCCACCAGAGGATCAACTCGATAGAATTGCAGAAGTACTAGATGTTTGTCCGCACTGGCTAAGCGGAAAAATTGACAAACGTAAAGCGTATTCGGGTCGGGAAATGATTGATTCAGAATCATGAGTTGATAGTATGATCCTAATCCAGCAAAAAGTTTGATCAGCTGAAATTAATCAAGGACGGTATTATGGATTACACAGAACACAAGCTCTGTGCAATACATTGTAAGTCCTGTAATCGAGATTATTATGGAATGTTTAAGTTACTGTATTGCCAGTAAAATAGATTTAAGTCGCTTAGATAATTATTATAAGTCAGAAGATTTACAGCATACGGCAATACGATTCCGAGATGTCCTAAAATTAACCACCCATGGCGCAAACATTTTAGTCTTTGTATTTAAAAATGGTACGGTTGTGTCTTGGGGTATCAAACGGCATGCAATCCAACCTTATCTCGAAACCATTAAGCTTTTTGCAGAAAAACCCATTCCTTTTCTAGTCCGTGACGAATTTATATACTTGCATGGCGAAGATAAAACCGCCATTGAGCCGCATGGATATTTTGAAGTCGATTGTTTGACGATTGATGAAACCTTGGATAACGATGATCTCAAGCTCAGTATTTCTTATGGATTTTCCCAATCTGTAAAATTACAATATTTTGAGACGATTCTAGAGGCTTTAATCGATAAATATACCCCTTTGATTCATAGTTTATCCACCAAAGGACAAATGGTCGTCAAACACAATCAAATTCGTAAAATCATTGGTGAACTCATCAGTGCAAAAAGTGAAATGAACCTGCTGTCCAATTTCCTCTACCATCCTAAATACTTCTGGCAACATCCCACTCTAGAAGAATATTACATTATGCTGGAACGATATCTACATATTCAGCGTCGTGTTAATGCCATTAATCACCGGTTAGATACCTTAAATGAGATCTTCGATATGTTCAATTCTTACCTAGAGAACAGGCATTCGCATCACCTAGAAATCATTATTATTGTCCTGATTACCATCGAAACTGTCTTCGCTGCAATGAGTTTTCATTTTTAGGTTTGTCAAGTCATTTTCCACAATATTGAATCAATTTGTACAAAATTATTGCAATAGTGCGCGATCTCGTGGTATAATTTAAGTTTATGAAAATCTGAGGTATTGATCATGTTGTTTAAATATACTCATGAAATGAACGAAGACACAGCCAAAAATGTTGCCAAATTTTCTCGTGCTAATTTGGTAAAAGCACTTATTGTCCAGTATCATGCCCTTGAAAAAATCAATCAACCCGAACCTGATTGGCAAGTGACACGCACGCTACGTGGACTATTGATAGAAATTGAGACTATCAATCTTTGTTCAAACACGACGACAACCGTGCAAGATTATTTGCAAGCTCGCATCAAAGACATGCAAGATCATCCACGGTATATCGAAATTAAAGAAATTTTTGACCAAAGTATGAGTGAATTAAAGAAAGAGTCGAACCTAGCCAAAGACCGAGCACGATATACGACTCAAAATCAAATCAGCACGATCAAGAACAACGCTGTTTATTTGGGGACAATCCCCACTGCAGTCGCAGTGG
>CAZBSX010000091.1:0-6553 GCA_964494305.1 uncultured Legionella sp.
TCTTACGGAAGCCCCTGCCTGGGTTGTACATAAACTCTGGGCCGGAGGTAGTTCAGCACGCGTTCTATTTTTTACTCGCGAACAAGGCTTGATTTGGGCCAAGTACCAGGGCGGCTGGACTCCTAAAAAACAAGCACTATTACAAGCGTACCTACCTTTATGGCTTGAGTTGACGCAGCGACATGGTTGGTACTATGTGCGTCATTTGGAAATCGCTGGCATCGGGTTTGAGTTTGTGGCAACCAATTTACTGACCGTATTGTATGTGAATGAACTCCTATATCTCGCGCTACGTCCCGAAGATCCCTATCCTGATTTGTATGATGCCTATCTCGCCACTTTGCAACAACTTAGTCTCGCGACTTCTCGTTCTAGCTTAGAATCTGTGCTGCGGCGATTCGAATGGGTTTTATTACAGTCCATAGGATATGGCATCGTATTGACCCACGAAGCTCAATCTTTTCAACCCATTGTTGCGACATCGCATTATTTGTTTCGCGCAGGCCAGGGATTTTATCTTACGCAATCGGGTATCTTGGGTGCGCACATTTTGGCAATAGCGCAGGATGATTTGACCGATCCGATGGTACGAAAAACCGCAAAACAGATCATGCGACACGCAATTGAACACGCAATAGGTGGGAAAGAAATCAAAACACGAGCGCTATTTTCGTAAATGCTTCGAGACGTGGCTGCGCCACTCCTCAGCACGAGCGGTTTGTATCATTCCGTAATGCTTCGAGACGTGGCTGTGCCTCCTCAGCACGAACGGTTTGTATCATTCCATAATGCTTCGAGACGTGGCTGCGCCACTCCTCAGCACGAACGGTTTGTATCATTCCGTTCGTGCTGAGGAGGCGCATCGCGCCGTCTCGAAGCATGCTCAAAATAAGATTTACGAAAACATGGTCCAGTACGTTGACAACTGGCTAGACCCACGTAATATATAGTTCCTAACCGGACCCAGCTGTTGGTGAGAATACTATGAATTTATTTCGCAAAAAAAATATCCGTAATCTGGAGATGATTGAACAAGATACGGGTGGACTGGTACGTTGTTTGACGGCCTTTGATCTGACTTTACTTGGGATTGGCGCTATTATTGGGGCTGGAATTTTCGTCCTGACGGGTGTTGTTGCCGCGACTAAAGCAGGCCCTGCGATTATTTTATCGTACATCATGGCGGGTCTTGCGTGTTTATTCTCTGCGTTGTCCTATGCTGAGTTGGCCACAGCGATTGGAGGATGTGGGAGCGCCTATGCTTATGCGTATGTCGGATTTGGTGAAATCATTGCCTGGATAGTCGGGTGGGACTTGTTATTGGAGTACTCGATTACCATCTCGACTGTTGCTGTAGGCTGGAGCAGCTATGTCAAAAGTTTATTGCTCGCATTCAAAGTACATATCAACAATATTGTTTATATTGTGCCCAAAGTGGGTTTTGATTTTCTGGCTTTTTTGATTATTTCAGTAATCAGTGCCTTATTGGTATTTGGTGTTCGTTCGAGTACACGCTTTAATAATATGATCGTCGGTGTAAAATTATTGGTAATTTTGTTGTTTATCGTCGTTGCATCGACCCATGTTGAGCCGAGTAATTGGCATCCATTTTTACCTTTCGGTTGGTTAGGGGTCGCGCAAGGCGCTTCTTTGATTTTCTTTGCGTATATTGGATTTGACGCAGTTTCTACGACGGCGGAAGAAGTGATTAATCCTCAGCGCAATTTACCGATTGGGATTATTGGTTCGTTATTGGTTTCAACTCTTTTATATATTGTTATTTCTGGATTGTTGACGGGAATGGTCTCTTACCGCAGTTTGAACGTCGCATCGCCAATTAGTGATGCTTTGATTGCTGTGGGTTATCAAGCGGCAGCCGGAGTGATTAGTGTCGGTGCTTTGGCTGGATTAACCACGGTGATCTTAGTTCTATTTTATGGATTAAGTCGTATATTTTATGCGATTGCACGGGATGGGTTATTACCTAAATATTTTGCAGTCCTGCAAGACAAGACGAAAACGCCCATGCGAATTATTATCGTGTGTGGCATTATGATTGCCTCAATTTCGTCTCTGTTCCCCATTGATGTGTTGGCTGAGTTGGTAAATATCGGAACATTGTTCGCATTTACATTGGTGTGCCTGGGCGTATTAATTTTACGCCGGACTAAGCCGGATATGCCTCGTCCATTCAAGACGCCGTTTATGCCGTATGTTCCTATTTTGGGGATGATATGCTGCCTGTATTTAATCATGAATCTCCCTTGGTTGACGATGCTACGATTTGTAGTTTGGTTCAGCGTGGGTATGGTTATTTATTTTTCTTTCGGACGTAAACATAGCCTCTTAGCAAAACAAAAATAAAGTGAGTGCGCAGATGTTCACCTCGCCTACACCCCTCGAACAAGTCGAGGGCGTAGACGGCGGGGGTACCTAAGTACTTACAAAATAAATGAATAGTCTAGGGCGTGTTGACAATTGCTCTCTTCGTTGAGGCATGTAGGCGAAGGGAACGACCTAAAGTTTAGATGTTACACTAGCACGAACCCCTCATCCTCATCATTTGTTTCTTCCTCATCATTTTTCTCTGAGAGTTTTTCGGCGTTATTATTAGACCAAAGATTGCCTGTTGGATATGCAGCAGGATTACTACTATGTGTATCTACTGCAACGGCCATTTTACCGGTTGGAGAGGGATGAGACCACAATTTGTTTAGATATGCTGCGATAGTGGCGGGCTGTCTAGCAATACGACTTTGTTCATTGATAGGTGGTGCATTTCTATCTATAGCAGCAGTTACTTTTGCATCAAAAGAAGATCGACATAAACTACAATCATCCCAGTGTGATGGGTGTGCATCTGGCTTCTCTCGATACTTGTGATGTTGAACAATGTCATTGCTGCTCATGTTCTTAAGGGTGTCTATTGTGTCTTGTATTGAGTATCCGTGTGCTAACAATTCAATATATGCCGCTGTCCAAGGGCCACAGTGAGTATGATCGAGTTGGACGCCGGTACATCGCACAACAAATTCTTTTACTGGTGGTAATCCAATTTCGGTTAATGCAGCATCCACTAACTCGTGAATGTAGTGATTAGGATAGGTGGACGATGCCAATGGTGGTCTGGAGTCAAGCACTGTTGCAGTTTGAGTCGAAAGGTTATAGTGTAAGGTCGCCCAATGATTGCGTTTCGGCCCTTGGCCCCAGAGCACTCCGCGTTCCTCAGCTACAGGTAGTATTAGGCACAGCTTCTCAGAATATTGACTAGGGAATGATTGGCACAATTGATGCAATAGAGTGGGTTCCGTTAAAGCGTTTTTCACGTAAGTTAAGACTTCAGCAATAGTTTCCAGTTGGCAACCAGGCGTATCAGAAGCAGGGGGAGCTACAAACGCTGGCCCATACAGACTTGTATAGTAGTTAGGGTATGATCTTCCTGCTTTATCTTCAATCTGAGTTGGAGAGGGAAAGTGTGAAACTTTCAACAGCTGATGCATTTTTGCAGCGCTATATAACTCAAATGCTTCATTCATGACGGTATGCCCAAATTGCATAATGATGCTGTCTATTATAGCAACTTTATGATGAATAATAAACCAAAATTAACATTAAAATCGTTGCTCGGTACAAAGAAAAAACTTATTGTAGAGCGGAACAATTGTCAACGCACCCTAATCTGATGTCATTTAAAAATCCTCTTGCACGAACTTTTGTAATGCTATATCATTACAAAAGTACAAACTACAGAGATTGTGATTATGACTCTTACACACATGACATTAGATGAATTTTTGCACATGGCCAATGGCGCCAAACGTTTGACTATTTACCGAGAGGTGATGGCGGATCGGTTGACACCCATTGGAATTTTTGAACAATTAAGTGTGGATATGCAAGAAGGAACTTTGTTGGAGTCTGGGTTACACCAAACCGAAGATGGACGTTATTCCTATCTGTATTTTGGGCTGATGGCACAACTGTCAGCACAGGGTCACCAAGTGCGACAACGCATAGGTTCGGATATCCATCATTTGACAGCAGATCCTTTCACAGTCTTGCGTCAAATGGTCGCTGATTTAAGTTGTGGTGATCTCAATCATGAGTTACTGGGCATGCAAGGCGCAGTAGGGTTTTTGACTTATGATGCTGTCCGCTTACTGGAAAATATCCCAGATCGTCATCATGCAGAACACCCACTGCCAGATCTGATGTTTAATTTTTATCACACTGCACTTATCTTCGATCATATGCAGCAGAAATTATTGTTGGCAAAAACTGTCGATTTAAATACAGATCATGTACAGATTTATCAAGAAACTCAGACGTATTTAGACGATTTGGTGACTAAAATTAATCAACCCAAATCGGGACAAGAGACTCTGGCTATTCAAAATCATTCCGCTAGTGCCCCTGAGGTTACTGTAAGCGATGCACAGTTTATGCAATACGTTGAGCAAGCGAAAGAGTATATTACTGCGGGAGATGTGTTCCAGATCGTATTATCACGTTGTTTTAAGCAATCCTATTCTGCGCAGCCTTTCGACATATATCGCGCTCTACGCAAAGTAAGCCCAGCACCGTATATGTTTTACTTTCCGCTCACTCAGGGTGTGATGATCGGTGCTTCCCCTGAGAAACTCATTACGGTGCGTCAAGGACAGGTGGAGATTAATCCGATTGCAGGCACTCGGCAACGCGCCTCGGTTGAGGATGAAGCAAATAATAAAAATGAATTGTTGACTGACGAAAAAGAGCTGGCTGAGCATATGATGTTGGTTGATTTGGCACGTAATGATTTGGGCGCAGTGTGTGAGCCAGGTAGTGTGCAGATCAAAGAATTATTACAGGTGAAACATTTTTCACATGTGAGTCATTTGACGTCAGTAGTGACTGGGCGTCTGCAAGCAAACCATGACGCATTGGATGCATTACGTGCTACGTTTCCAGCGGGAACAGTCAGTGGTGCCCCTAAAATTCGCGCGATGCAATTGATTGATGATTTAGAAAATTCGAAACGTGGTATGTATGGTGGCGCATTGTGTCGCCTCGATGCACAAGGGAATTTTGACAGTTGCCTAGCGATTCGAATGGCAATTTTACGAGAGGGGATTGCCACAATACGCACCGGTGCTGGGATCGTAGCAGACTCTAATCCTGAATCGGAATCTGCAGAAACTCGCCAAAAAGCTCAAGGTTTATTGGACGCAATCGCGTTGGCAGAGGGAGGCTTCACATGCTAGTCATTATCGATAACTACGACAGTTTTACCTATAATTTATATCAAATTGTGGCCTTGGATTGTCCTGAAGTCCGAGTGATACGCAATGATCAAATGAGTGTTGCTGCGATTCAAGCTTTGAATCCGAGTGGTATTATTCTATCACCGGGTCCAGGGCGGCCTGAGACGGCTGGCATTTGTATTGAATTGATTCAGTCTTTATCGGTATCCGTGCCTATCTTGGGGGTATGTCTGGGTTTGCAAGCCATGGTCGTCGCATTGGGTGGCAGGGTGATTCAAGCTCCTGAATTGGTGCATGGTAAGTCTGCTTTGATTTTTCATCACCGGAATGGATTGTATCACGATTTGCCATTGCCATTCCAAGCGGGACGCTACCATTCTTTAATGGCTGAACGTGCAAGTTTACCCAGTCAATTACAAATTGAAGCCGAGACGGCTGATGGATTGATCATGGGGGTCCGGCATCAGTCTTTGCTTTTGTTTGGCGTGCAATTTCACCCAGAATCAATTTTAACCCCAATGGGGTCAAAACTCTTACACAATTTTATCCAGATGTATTGTCAGGTACGAGAAGGTGACTTATGCGCCTGAAAGAGGGGATTGAAGCCTTGATGGCAAAGCAAAATCTTGACGGTCAAGTGTGCAAGCAATTATTTACAGACTTGCTCCTTCCCGAAAGTCATCCCTACCAGAAAGTCGCTTTTTTGGTTCTGCTGCGTTCGAAGCTTGAAACGGCCGAAGAATTGGCGGGTATGGTGGCTGCTTTAAAAGATCATATGGTGACATTGTCTCCGAAAGTGCCTGTGCTTGACATTGTGGGCACCGGAGGCGATGGTGGGCAGACTGTGAATATTTCTACTGGGAGTGCGATTCTGGCTGCGAGCTGCGGCGTTAAGATTGCGAAGCATGGAAATTCGGCGGTATCGTCGATGGCAGGGTCAGCAGATGTTTTAACTGCACTGGGTGTTGCAATTCATGTATCGCCAGAAAAAATTACTGCGAGTATTGAAACCCTGGGGATTGGGTTTTGTTTTGCACCAAATTTTCATCCCATACTGCGCGAATTACGCGCGTTACGGCGGCAATTGAATGTCCCTACGTCGTTTAATGTATTAGGCCCGTTACTCAACCCAGCCAATCCAGCGCATAGTATATTGGGTGTGTTTGATCCTGCGTTACTTCCCGTCATGGGAGAAGCCATGCAAAAACTAGGTACGATTCATTCCATGGTGGTGCAGGGACAGGGTCTCGATGACCTGTCGTGTATTGGACCAGTGAATTGCCTTGAAGTGACGCCTACGCAATTGCGTA
>CAZBSX010000092.1:0-6534 GCA_964494305.1 uncultured Legionella sp.
TTCCTTTCTCCGGTTGGATTCAGACAGTCTCACGGCATGTAAAATATGAGCATTGATATGGTAAGGATGAATTTCACAATAGACCCCCATCTCGCGTAGTCTGCGCGCAATCAATTGGGTATATTGTGAGCCGAAATCCAAAATCAGAATAGGTTTGTCTTTGAGCGCAGTAATCTTAAAACCCTCCATCGCCATTGACCTGGTAATTAGGCGCTTGTTTGGTGACATGTACGTCATGTACATGAGATTCACGAATGCCTGCATGCGTGACTTGAACAAATTGCGCACGCTGATGCAAATCATCAATCGTGCTTGAACCGGTGTATCCCATACAGGAGCGTAAGCCTCCTAGCATTTGATGAATAATCGCATGAATCGGCCCCTTATAGGGAACGCGGCCTTCTACGCCTTCGGGTACTAATTTTTCTGTGCCTAGTTTAGAGTCTTGGAAATAGCGATCGCTCGATCCTTGTACTTGCGCCATCGCGCCAATCGACCCCATGCCGCGATAACTTTTATACGTGCGGCCTTGGAATAATTCGATTTCACCCGGAGACTCTTCTGTACCTGCAAACATAGACCCCAACATCACGGTATCCGCGCCTGCAGCCAAAGCTTTGCACACATCACCGGAAAAACGAATGCCGCCATCCGCGATAATGGGCACAATACCTCGCACAGCATCCGCAACATTTGCAATTGCTGAAATTTGTGGCACACCAACGCCGGTCACTACCCGTGTCGTACAAATAGAACCAGGACCAATACCTACTTTTACCGCATCGACGCCAGCATTAATTAAATCTTTGGCAGCCTGTCCCGTAGCAATATTGCCACCGATAACCTGAATATGCGGGTAATGCATTTTGATCCATTTCACCCGATCTAAAACACCCTGAGAATGCCCATGTGCGGTATCGACGACCAAAACATCGACGCTCGCTTCTACTAGAGCGGCAACCCGCTCATCTGTGCCTTCGCCAACACCAACAGCCGCGCCAACACGTAATTGACCCAATTGATCTTTACACGCATAGGGATTTTCTTGCGCTTTCTGAATATCCTTCACTGTAATCAACCCGCGGAGCAAAAAGTCATCATTCACAACCAACAGTTTTTCAATCCGATGTTTATGCAATAAGCGACAGACTTCTTCACGACTTTCGCCTTCTTTCACAGTAACCAATCGTTTTTTTGGGGTCATCACCTCTGAAACCGGAAGAGATAAATTAGATTCAAACCGAATATCTCTACTCGTCACAATACCAATTAATCGTTCGCCTTCCACCACCGGAACGCCAGAAATACTATGTTTTGCCATGATTTCTAACAAATGTGCCACAGTAATTTCGGGCCCCACTGAGATAGGATCTTTCACCATGCCACTTTCAAACTTCTTAACTCTACGCACTGCTTCAGCCTGGGCAGCAGCACTCATATTTTTATGAATAATCCCAATCCCCCCTTCCTGCGCCATGGCAATGGCCAAGCGAGCTTCAGTAACCGTATCCATTGCCGCAGAAATTAATGGCATATTCAGACGAATACCGCGCGTTAGAGCAGTCTGCAAAGAGACTTCACGCGGGAGTACAGTGGAATGAGCAGGCAACAACAATACATCGTCAAACGTTAAAGCTTGTTGCAGAATAGGTAGTGACATAGGGGTACCATCTTGTACAAAAACATGCATTATTTTATACCTAAACAAAAAAAATATCTATTGAAATACTCGCCTAATAGCGTGTAGACTAATTAATATTTTATTGTTCACTAGGAGCTTGCCTTGGCTAGTATCATTGTAATTACTTCTGGCAAGGGGGGCGTGGGTAAAACCACCTCTTCTGCCGCATTATCAACTGGCTTGGCCATGCGTGGGCATAAAACTGTCGTGATCGATTTTGACATTGGCTTACGTAATCTCGATATCATTATGGGTTGTGAGCGTCGGGTTGTGTACGATTTCATTAATGTCATCAACGGCGAAGCGACCTTACGGCAGACTTTGATTAAAGACAAACGCATTCCCGCTCTCTATATCCTGCCTGCATCTCAAACTCGTGATAAGGATGCCCTCACTATTGAAGGCGTCGAAAAAGTTTTAGACGAATTGTCGAAAGAATTTGAATTTATTATTTGCGATTCACCTGCCGGAATAGAATCAGGTGCGTTGATGGCAATGCATTTTGCCGATCATGCAGTGATTGTCACCAATCCCGAAGTATCTTCAGTCCGCGACTCAGACCGAATTTTGGGTATTTTGGCCAGCAAAACCAAACGTGCACAAGATGGTAAAGAACCCATCAAAGAGCATTTACTGTTGACGCGTTACAATCCTGAGCGCGTTGAGCGTGGTGAAATGCTATCCGTTGAAGATGTGCAAGATATTCTTGCAATTCCTCTCATTGGGATCATTCCCGAATCGAAAGCTGTGCTTAAAGCTTCGAACACAGGTACTCCCGTAATTTTAGATGAAGAGAGTGATGCCGGTGCTGCATATCAAGATGCGATTGCCCGTTTCTTAGGCGAAGAACGTCCCATGCGTTTCATTCATGCTGAGCGGAAAAACATATTCCAACGATTGTTTGGTAAGCACAAGGAGGATGCTAAAGCATGAGTATTTTCAAATACCTACGTAAACGCAAACCCTCTACAGCATCGGTTGCGAAAGAGCGACTGCAAATCATAATTTCGCATGAGCGTACTGAGCGTAACACACCAGACTGCCTACCGAAACTGACTGATTTACCAAAAATGCAAGAGGAAATTTTAAACGTAATCGCCAAATATATCCCAATTGACCGTGAAAAAGTCAGCGTCAATTTAGAGCGCCTGGGTGATAGTGCGGTTTTAGAATTAAATTTTTCGATGTCTGAGCCAAGTTCAAAAAAGAAAGCGCGTGCTGCTGAAACAGTAGAAGAGTAAACCTCTGCGCTGTTGTATATACGCGGACATAATAGCCCCATCTGTGCGGGGCTAATATGTCCTTACCCTCCTGTAGTCAACCATCGTCGTTGATTAACGTTGACTCAGAATCTTAAGTTTCGCCAAGTCAAGCCAGCACCATCGCTTTACTCTCACGTTTTAATGTGATGATTGCATACGAAAAATAGAGGGTCACTAATACGATAAAACAGGCGCCCATCGTCGGTATTGCCCCAAAACTTAAGCTGACAATAAATAAACTCACGCCACAGCTTGAAGACACTAACATCAACCGGCACGTATGTTTGAAATCAATTTTCAACCTCAATACCGTGCGTGCAAAAACTTGTCCCATCAGAGCCATAAATGACAGTAATAGCGTAAAAAAGCCATACATTAACCCCACTAAAACCGGGTAAATCGCGAAGATAAAATACCATTTAGTAGTAGATAGGCCCGTTGTAGTAATCCAATCTGGACCATTAAATGCCTCGTATTGAATATCTTCAAAGGTCTGCATGGTCAGATTTTTAGTACTGACACTCGTCGGTAGCGGCGCATTACGGGCATTTAATATCGTTAATCCTGGTGGATGAAAGTAAGCACGATCACTCGTCACGAACAACATCCAATTCGGATACACATAATTGACCTCGGTTAAATTGCTTTTATCATCAATTACAATAATGGCCTCACCCTGCTTATTCTTAATCAGGTAAGGCATAAAATATTTAAACACTAGTTTTCCATGGACCACTTCAAAATTTGGAATTTCCTTAAGCGGTTCAAGTAATTGTTGGTTAAAATAACTATTGAATTTCTGCATGGTTTTGATACTCACCGGCACAGCAGCAATAGCGATCACCAACAAAAAGTAGATCAACCCAAAGCCACGCCAACGTTTGGCCACATCAATGTAAAGACGCGCTGAATAGAAGGCCAGATAGAGCGCTTGCCGATATTTATAAATTCGCTGATCAATCGCATTTAGGTTTGTTTTATTTTTTTTCATAGGGTATTATTTTAAGTGCTGGCTCGTGAAAGCAATGAATAAAATAAAAGTCTACTGCAAAATGAGTAGATATACTATGACAAGGTAGTACTAATGACCATTACGGTAAAACAATTTCAGCATATTGCGCTGTTAGCGTATTTAGATCCGGAAGATGTTTCATCCCAATTTAACAAATGCACTAGCATTATCGAGCATATTGAGCATCTTCAAACCGTTGATACCTCGAACATATCTCCTCTGCATCACCCTACGTCAGTCACGCAATATTTACGACCGGATAATCAGGTGATTCAACCTAAAGTCGCTGATTTAGCACAGTGTGCTGTTGAATTTCAAGACGATTTATATACTGTTCCTTTGATTATCAAGAGCGCATAATATGCCACACCGTCTCAGCCTCACTGCCTTAAGCCAGGCATTACAAACCAAAAAAATTTCTAGCGTAGAGCTATGCACGCATTATCTCCAGCGCATCAAAGCAGCGCAGCCTTTAAATGCTTTTATCAGTATTGACGAAGAACATGCACTACAAGCAGCAAAAAAAGCAGATCAACGGATTCAGCAGCGTTTAAACACAGCACTGACCGGACTACCATTAGCGCATAAAGATAATATTTGTACGCGCTCTGCTCGCACAACCTGTGCCTCTCAAATGCTCGCTAATTTCAATGCACCCTACGATGCAACCGTCGTTAAATGGCTAGCCGAACAAGGTTGTATTACACTTGGTAAAACCAATTTAGATGAATTTGCAATGGGCTCCTCTAATGAGACGAGTTTTTTTGGCCCGGTCGCCAACCCTTGGCAATTGGATCGTGTGCCAGGCGGATCCTCAGGCGGCTCAGCTGCTGCTGTAGCAGCGCGTTTGGTCCCATTTGCAACCGGCTCAGATACAGGTGGTTCGATCCGTCAACCCGCAGCGTTATGTGGAATCAGTGGGTTGAAACCAACCTATGGTTTGGTATCTCGGTACGGCTTGGTCGCTTATGCATCTAGTTTTGATCAAATTGGTTTACTCGCACCCAGTGCGGAAGATCTGGCATTTACTCTGCAAGGCATTGCGGGTTTTGACGAATTAGACTCTACCTCGATCGCGAGAAAAATTCCAAATTATAGAGAGACATTGAACAATACCATTCGTGGTTTAAAAATTGGATTACCTAAGTGTTTTTTTCATCCGGAGGTCGATCAAACATTGCAAACTGCCGTCTGGAGTGCCATTGATGTGCTCAAACAGGCAGGTGCAGAGATTGTTGAGTTGGATTTAAAACTCTATCCACATTGGATATCGTGCTACTATGCCTTGACCTGTGCTGAAGCCTCATCTAATCTAGCGCGTTACGATGGCATTCGCTATGGATATCGTAGTCCGCATGCTCATTCTTTGCGTGACTTAGTCACACAATCAAGAACCGAGGGTTTTGGCGCGGAAGTCAAACGCCGCATCATGACCGGAACTTACATTTTATCCGCAGAACAATTTGATACACACTATCTGCAAGCTCAAAAAGTGCGACATTTGATTAGTTTGGAATTACAAGAAACCTTATCTCACGTTGATGTATTGCTAGGGCCCACCACCCCTACTGCTGCATTTCCTCTGGGTGCGTCCTCCAGTGACCCGATGATTTGCATATTATCCGATATATTTACTGTTGCAGCTAATTTAGCCGGCCTTCCTGGTCTATCAATTCCAATTGGCTTCCAAGACCAGCTCCCTCTTGGTATGCAATTGATTGGCCCTCAATTTGGTGAAGCACTCCTGTTGCAAATTGCGCATGCCTACCAAAGTGAAACCGATTGGCATACTCAGATCCCAGAAGCCTATCTCTCTGATCAACCAGGAGCAGAATAATGACATGGGAAACCGTAATTGGCCTCGAAGTCCATGCGCAGCTCAATACGAAAACTAAATTATTTTCCAATGCACCCACTCATTTCGGTGCCAGTCCAAATTCGCAAACCAATATTATTGATGCGGGATTTCCAGGAACACTGCCCGTTTTAAATGAAGAAGCCTTGTATCTGGCAATTCGATTTGGCTTGGCTACGCAAGCGCGCATTAACCAATTGTCTTATTTTGAACGTAAAAACTACACCTATCCAGATTTACCCAAAGGCTATCAAATTAGTCAATTTCGCCGCCCTCTTATCCAGGACGGTCATATTATGTTGACCAAACCCGATGGAGAGTCCTTACGCGTTGAAATTACCCATGCACATATGGAAGAGGATGCAGGTAAATCACTTCATGGACACAGTCAGACGAGCATCGATTTAAATCGAGCTGGTATTCCGCTGTTAGAAATTGTCACCGCACCTTGTTTACGATCTGCTGCGGACGCAGTCGCCTACTTAAAAACTTTAAATCAATTGCTCCGATTTTTAAAGATCTGTGATGGCAATATGCAGGAAGGATCATTTCGTTGTGATGTTAATTTATCACTGAAGCGTCCAGACGCAAAACAATTGGGTACTCGGGTAGAACTTAAAAATTTGAATTCGTATCGCTTCATCGAGAAAGCGATTGCAGTTGAGCAAACACGTCAAGCAAGCTTGTTAGAAACAGGCCAACCTGTCCTGCAAGAAACTCGCTT
>CAZBSX010000093.1:0-6494 GCA_964494305.1 uncultured Legionella sp.
ATGGCTTTCTCCAGAGACCAAAGAAGGTGAGATGGCCGTGCTTTTGGTCAGAGTATACCGTAGTCTCAATGCATTGCTTGGCAATAATCACACCAAAGCCCAGCTCTGGCTTAATAGTGATAATCATTATTTACAAAACAAACCTTTAGCATTACTCAAAACGATACCCGGCTTGGTCTCTGTTCTCAACTACTTAGATGCGATGCGAGGTAAATTATGACGCTTTGGGCAAGTTGTGACGGAGAAAAACACATCATCTCCTTGCGCAAAGAACCTTGGCGCATCGTAGAAGCGCAACATATTTCAAGTTCACGCGACTTAGTCGATACCTTAGAAGAACATGATTGTTTAGAAGCACTTCTCGAGGATTCTAAACCGACCATTCTCAAACACCAAGATTATTTAATTTTTACGCCATTTCGCTATCCCCCACTAAAATATGGCTCCCGCTTTGGTCATCATTATGAACCTTCGTTATGGTATGGCTCACATGAATTAGATACCGCATTCGCAGAAGTTGCTTATTACCGCTTACAATTTTTTAAAGACACGACTGCGCAATTTGACTATGTTGAAATTCCCATGACTGCCTTTCAGACTTTTTTATGGACCGAACGCGGTGTTGATTTGACGAAACCCCCTTTTAGAGCACACACCAAGCATATCTCGCATCCCCAAACCTATGCCGATAGTCAACCACTCGGCAGCGCTATGCGCGAAGCTGGAATCGAAGCGTTTATTTATTTTTCGGCAAGAACCCAAAAACCTGCAAAAAATATCGCTGCATTTACCCCTAACGTATTCCAAAAAAAACATGGGCAGTATATCCACCACCAACAAAATTGGTTATGCATTGCGAATCAGCATTGCATTGAATTCACTCGACTAGGCATCTTACACAAAGAACGATGGACTTTTCCGAATGAATGCCGCACAACCACGATTTAGGCAAGATTTCCTTTGTTGGTTGATATTAACCCCAAATGGTCTATTATTTCTATATCAGCATATTATTTGAGTGTTTATGGCTATCATGAGAAAAATGGGATCAGCGTTCAGATCGCCCTTTATAAGAGCGAGAAAAAAATTTAGCCCGAAACCCACCAATTATATCAATCAACCATCAGCAACTAACCCGGAACCATCCCACAAACAAGCAAGTGATGAAGAATCAACCGGCATGAATGCAGCATCCGATGCCATGAAAACTGCTCGAAAAATTATGGCTATGACCAAAAACCTTGGCGCCACCAAAGCAATGGCAGGTGCCGCAACTCGGATTGCGTCTCTGCCAGGTAGAGCGGCTCAGCATGCAAGTGGGATTGTTATGCGAGCTGCAGCCAGATCACTGAAGGCCGCCAAGAGCTTCGCTCAAAAAACGACGACAGCTCATACTAGCACCAAACCAACTCAAGCGGTTCAACGTACTACTAAAGCAGCATCGACTACCGTTACAAAAATTACGCAGCAAACAGTCACTGTTGCCAGTGGAAACCCGCTAAAACAAATGCAAAAAGTAGCCCAAAAAACCGTGGGCTCTGCTAAAAAAATGGCAAAACAACTGATCTTATCTCCATTTAAAACAGCAACACCCCAATCAGGAATGGCAGCAATTGCAATTGCTGCCAAAAAAGTAAAAGAAGGTATGCTACAAGCCGCCAAAAAAGCTCAAGACGCTGTTACACAAATCTCTGGCATGCGCCCCAAATAAATCGACCACAAAAAAAGTTCATCTTGTGCGTTGACATGTTTCGCTAAAACCTGCAATACTTTCCGCGCCATTAAACCTAGCATTGTGTTTAATGCGTTAGCGTCTGTTTAAGGAAAATGAGTCCAACAATTAAGGAGAGTTTATGAAACTTGTTTCATCTATACTGGTTTTGTCTTGCGCATTCCTTGCCAATTCAAGTCATGCAAACACCTATGTCCCTGCCACTTCAAGCCTGCAGGTGACTCAAAAAATCAATCTCAATCGCGCATCTGTACAGGAACTTACCCATGCGGTGAAAGGTATTGGAAAGAAACGCGCACTTGCCATCATTCAATATCGACAAAAACACGGCAATTTTAAAACCATTACAGATCTCGCAGGCGTACGCGGGATTGGATTACGTTTTATACAAATGCATCGTGCCGAGTTAGACGCGAAATTAGTTTGTTGATAAGCTATGATATACTTGTCGCTAATGAGTTTTCGGTATTGTAAGCTCGTTAGTGACAAATCTATTTAAGCAATATCAGGATTGATAGCCAATGACTATGGATAGCACAACACCCACTCAATTAATCACGATTTTTGAGCGTACCGTTGATCAGTACCCACAAAATTTGGCCATCCTCTGTAACGACATTTCTCTGACGTATGCCGCACTAGATCAACAAGCCAATCAACTTGCGCATTATCTCCAAACGTGTCACGTGCACGCGGGCGATGTCATTGGTGTCTTATTACCTCGTTCCGTAGAATGTTATATTGCGATGCTTGCCCTCTATAAAATAGGTGCCGTGTATGTCCCGATTGCCGAGGAATATCCTGTTGAACGCGTGAATCATATCTTAGATGATATGACGTTTACTCTAGTCATCACTGCGCAAGATCACTTGCAACGAGCAGGAATTCATTTTCCAAAAACCCTTGTTTTACAAAATATAACTGATGATTTGGCCAAGCAATCTACCCTGCGCTTACCCAGTGCAAACATGAGCACGCATAATCCAACCTGTTATATCATCTATACGTCCGGCTCTACGGGTAAACCAAACGGTGTCGAAGTCGGCCATCGCAGTATCTGTCATTACGTCACCGTCGCCAGTACCACCTATGGTATGACGTCTACCGATCGGGTGTATCATGGGTTTTCGCTGGCCTTTGATGCCTCATTCGAAGAAATTTGGATGGCTTTTGCCAATGGCGCAACTTTAGTGGTCGCCACATCCAAAGATATCCGATCTGGCCTAGGACTCATTGAATTTCTCAACCAAAATCAGATTACAGTATTTTCAACTGTGCCGACTTTACTCGCAAGCTTGCATGGGAACGTGGACACCTTACGTTTGCTTATTCTTGGTGGAGAAGTGTGCGCCCCGCATATTCTCAAACCGTGGATACGTACGAGCTTAAAAATCATCAATACTTATGGCCCTACCGAAGCAACTGTGGTCACGACGTACGCGGAATACCATCCCGATCGCCTACTCACCATTGGCAAACCCTTACCCGGTTATGAAGTCCTCATTTTAAATGAGCATCTCGAACCTGTTGCATCCGGAGAAGCTGGCGAATTGTGCGTTACCGGCGCTGGTTTGGCAAAAGGATATATCAATCGCGCAGCCATTACTGCAAAAAAATTCATTGCCAATCCACAAAAGCCCGACACATTGTTATACCGCACCGGCGATTTGGCGCACTGGAATGAGCATGGCGATTTGGTCTTTCTCGGACGGGTAGATGATCAAGTGAAACTTCGCGGGTTTCGTATGGAGCTCAATGAGATAGAAACTATTTTACTCACTTACCCGGGTATTCAACAAGCCGTCGTCGCGTTACTCGATGACGAAGAGCCCAAATTAGTGGCTTATTACACGGCCGAAGCAAATCAAATTGATATCGATGCGTTAAAAAAGTTTTTAAGTCAGCATTTACCCGCATTTATGTTACCCGCTATTTACGAACCCTTAGCACAATTTCCACGCTTACCCAGTGGTAAAGTTGATCGCAAACATTTGCCTATCCCCAAATCGAAACCCCAAACCAATCCATACCATGCACCCAAAACCGCATTGGAATTAGCAATTGCGCGCATTATGGCGCCCATATTAAAGCTTTCAAACGTATCCATTACCGATGATTTTTTCTACGATCTGGGCGGACATTCACTCAACGCAGCAGCAGTGATTTCTGAGTTACGGCAACACCCAGCATGTCAGCACCTTTCTATGTTAGACTTATATCAGCAACGAACCATTCAAAACTTAGCCAAATTCTGCGCACAGACACACACTGCGCCTCCCAATACTCAGAAAACACCCTTTCAATCCACGTCTCCACGGCGTTATCACTGGGCTGCTGGTAGCCAAATTTTAGGCGTTTTATGCGGCTACGCACTGACATCATGGCAAATTTTCGGCGTCATGTTCGCCTACTTTTGGACCTTGACCCACTATAGTTTGCACCTATTACCCCTCTTAACGTTAGGTTGCTTCTTAGCCGTAAGTATCCCTATCAGCTCACTCTTATTGGTGATTATCTGTAAATGGCTCTTATTGGGGCGAGTTAAACCGGGGAAATATCCCTTGTGGGGATGGTTTTATCTACGTTGGTGGTTCGTGGGGCGCTTAGAAATGTTGCTATTTCCAGCACATCATTTTGTCGGCACACCCGTGATGATCTGGTATTATCGCTGGATGGGCGCCAAAATCGGCAAACATTGTCATATCCATACACCGCATATGAGCACGCATGATTTGGTACAGATTGGTGACTATACCAGTATCAATCACGATGCTGTACTCAAAGCCTATTTTATCGAAGATGGATACTTGCACCTTGGACCGATTACCATCGGTACTGATTGCTACATCGGAACACGTGCAGTGCTGTCTATTCATTCAACACTTGCGGACCACGCTAGTTTAGATGATCTGTCCTTATTGCCTAACCATGCGTCGATTCCAAGTCAGCAATTTTTTAGTGGTTCACCTGCACAAGCCATCCCATGTCCACCCATGCATATCACGCAACGCATCCGGGAACGTAGTGCCCGCAACCCACTTCGACGCATCCTCATGGGCATGTTACAGTGCTTAGCTATCCCATTCGTCGTACTCATGCATTATGGATTATATTTTCCACCCCTATATGGACTGACCACAGTCTATCAACACCACGGCCTGTTATACGCGTTCCTCGCATTACCCATCGCAGCACTAGGATATTTCATCCTACTCAGCGCAAGCACGATTCTCCTGAAATACCTCTTGCGACCACTGCAACCAGGGTATTTTTCGGTGCATAGTTTGGTCTGGCTAAAACATTGGATCATCAGTCGACTGTTAGATCTACCAGAATCGTTGGCTATGGCCGACTCAATGTATTACCCCATTTTTTTGCGATTACTAGGCGCAAAATTGGGCGCTGACGTAGAAATGAGCGAAATCTCGCATCTCACACCAGAATTGATATCCGTCCATGAAGAAGGCTTTGTTGCCGCTTATGCGTCAATTGGCGCAACACAAATGTATCACGATCAGATTTGCTTACAGCCCACCACCATCGGTAAAGAAAGTTTTGTTGGAAATCGGGGCGTATTACCCCAAGGGACGCATCTACAAGATGGGAGTTTACTCGCATGCCTCTCGGTACTCTCTCCACGTGCGGAACAAACACATATGAAGCATGCGACCTGGTTGGGCTCACCCGCAATCTTGCTCCCTAATCGCGAAAACGCGAATGTGAATATCGCGCTAGAATATCAAAAACCGAGCCGCTGGTTAATCTTATCTCGCCTAGGCATTGAATTCATTCGGATTATTATCCCGAGTGCGCTTAATGTTCTGCATTTCTTTTTACTCTATACCGTGTGGGTGTGTGGGCTGAATTTGGCAAAATTATTGGTCGTGTTTCCGATCGCGGAACTGAGTATCATGTTGAGCATTGTTGGGGCGTTTATCGCTCTAAAATGGATACTGATTGGGCGCTATCGTCCGGAGATTTTTCCATTATGGCATCCATTTATTCGGCGTAAAGATATTGTGGAATACACGTATGGCTATTTCCTCCATCAACATGTGATTCAGTTGATCATGGGCTCCCCATTGATTACGTTGTTACTCCGAGCATTAGGTACTCAAATCGGCCGCTATGCCTATATCGAAACCGGTTCATTTGAAGAATTTGATTTGATTCATATCGAAGATGAGGTCGCAATTAATTCC
Source organism: uncultured Legionella sp. (assembly GCA_964494305.1). GTDB lineage: Bacteria > Pseudomonadota > Gammaproteobacteria > Legionellales > Legionellaceae. Next base: position 5,935 of record CAZBSX010000093.1, read on the forward strand.
AATGCCATCATTCAAACCCATTTATATGAAGATCGCATTTTCAAAATGTCGCACATCAAGATTCAATCCCGCTGTACTATTGGCCGCGACTCCATTGTCCTCTACGACACGCGGATGGAACCCGATTCAAAATTAGGCTCGTTGTCTTTATTGATGAAGGGAGAAACCCTGCCGGCTCATTCCGTGTGGGAAGGATGTCCAGCGCAGGCGGTCGATTGACTCTTGGCTAGTCTAAATGGTTTGTAGGTTGGGCCCTGGCCCAACAACGGTGCTTCGTTGGGCCAAGGCCCAACCTACAATACGTGTTTATTTTCGAGGGGCATCCATCGTGTTGTTGCTTGACACATCTATCGAATGGCCCGACATTTGCCGTGCTGCGTAAAGACCAACACTGGTCAACAATGACGTTAACGCTCCGAACGTGGCTGTTGCAGAAATATCTTGTGCCGCCACACCCAACACCGTTTTGACACCCAAAGCTGCAGCTGCTGGCGCACACGTTAATAATGCAACAATTGCCATAGCACCACCTAAAACCAGGAAAAACTGCATGGCACGCA
>CAZBSX010000094.1:0-6484 GCA_964494305.1 uncultured Legionella sp.
GTATGTCAAGAATCGTAATGGAAAAGCATGTTTGAAATTACCTGACGGGAGTAAGATGCTGCCGCCACGTCATTGTAATGATGAGCAAACGGATGAAGTCGTTTGTGTGACCAATACCGGCCGATTATTAGTGTTTCCGCTGGCCGAGTTGCCGCAACTTAATCGTGGAAAAGGCAACAAAGTACTCCAAATTCCAAGTGCAAAAGTGAAAAGTCGTGAAGAGTATGTTTTGGATGTGCAGATTTTGCGTGCAAATCAACAAACCGTTACAGTGCATGCAGGTAAACGACATTTTGCGCTGAAGCGCTCCGACTTGGTGCATTACCAAGGCAAGCGTGGTACACGAGGGCATCGGTTACCTCGCGGATTACAGGCAGTAACATCGATTAGCATAGAATAAGGAGCGAATATGGATGATTTGCTTTTTCTCGTGAAACGAGATGAAAAAATGTGTTACACCCAAATCAAGGACGAAATTGTCATCTTAAATCCAGACGATGAAAATCTGTATCATATGAATGCAACTGCCGCAGACTTATGGATATGGCTGGAAACTCCAAAATCGATTCAAGAATTGACGCAACTCCTTGCCGAAAAATATCAAGGAGCCGGCGTGGATTATCAACGTGATGTTCACGAATGGGTAGTGGGTACACAACAGAAGGGGTTGTTGGTGTAATTTGTTTTTCTCTCTGGTTTGATTTATTATGGGGCGCTTTAGAATAGAGGGTATGGTCATGAAACGATACGGATTAAAAACAGTTCTTTTGGGATTTTTGTTTTTCACATCCATTGTGAATGCAAGTGGATATGGGGTGTTTGAACACCATTCGTATGAATTTTTAATTAAAAAAAACATTTCTAAATTTTCTGAAGCCTACCGTATCTATGCGCCATTGCAAGGAACAACCTCTTATCCGACCACGTATCCTGGCATGATTAAAAAAAGTGCCTTTCGAGTGCGTACGAATTATGATTTATCAAACCAAGAGGGTTGGCAAGCAACGGGCATTACCAGGATGCTGTCCATGGGTATTGTGTACCCTTGGGCCACTGATATTGATATTTTTGATACTCGCGGAGTAAAAATTGGTTTCATCGATGGGAATATTGCAACGCTTGAGTCTGCGAAATTTGATCTATATAGCTATGATGAGCAAGGGCAGGCTACCAAAGTAGGTGTTGCGCTAGCCAACGCAGATTTTACTCATTTTTCGATTACTAGTCCGGGAAATTATCTACCGATTGCTGAGCTTGCCCGTCATACGAAAGATGATGCTTGGGCCGTCACCGTTACGGTACCTGATACCATCGATGATCGTATTATTCGGATTTTTGCGGGTTTTGTCGTCAATTATCAAGATAAGTTTTTAGCGAAGTCAGCGTAATTCTTGTCTCGTAGGTTGGGCCTTGGCCCAACGACGGTTTTAAACATGGTAGCGTACAAAGGAAACATTCAAGAAACATGGTATCGTGTATGTGATCCTGTAGAATAGTAAAGAGTGTTTCGTTGTAGTATTGGTTAGATATGGCTCATTTACTGGATTTAACTAGCTTAGAAAAAGCCCTGTTTGAGTTGAGCGATGCATTCAAATATTTAAACGGCGATTTTGCACGACAAGATAAAGGATTACGTCGTCATTTACGAGCTGGTACAATTCAGGCATTCGAATTTACATATGAACTTGCAGTAAAATTTGTACGACGCTATCTTGAGCAAACGGAAGCTAGTCGTGAATTTATTCATACCCTAGCATTCCCTGATTTGATTCGATCTGCTAATGAAAAAGCGCTATTATTGAATGACGTCGCCGTTTGGAAGCAATATAGAGATAAACGCAATGCCACAAATCACACTTGCGATGAGATACACGCTGAAAAAATATTACCAATTATCCCGATATTTATAGAAGAAGTCGAATTCTTGCTCAATAACTTGCGAGAGAGGCAGCGTGAAAGTAGCTGAATCGGATCTTCCATACAAAGTCGATTTGGTCGATTGGCAAGCCATTTCACCTGAATTTAAAGAAAATACTGCTGATAAGAAACAATGGTATGTGTCTATATAGATACTGACAAATGCAGCAATAAAATGTACTATTGGGAATTTATTCTGCCTTATTGTGGTGATTTAAAGATGGTTTTAAACGATGGCGTCATGAAACTACCGGATTATCTGCATTTCTCGCAAGCCCTTGCCCCACTAAACTTACCCATTTCATGTTCTGAATTACATGGGGTGTTATGTGGGTATTTGGCAGCAAGTGTAGAACGCGAAGCCGAATCGTACTTACGAGCAGTGCTGGCCAAACGTGATGCGGGAGAAATTCGGCAAGCAAAATTGGCCTTATTTGATGTATACGCGATTAGCCAGCATCAATTATCGAATTTAGGTTTCGGATTTGAACTGATGTTGCCGAATGATGATGCGCTCTTGGCAACACGTGCGCAAGCATTCAGTGAATGGTGTGAAGGATTTACTCAGGGTGTGACCGTCGTAGGAAGAGATCACCCCCGATTGCAAACTGAAGAGATGCAAGAAATACTGCAACATCTCAGCGAATTTGCACAATTGGATTATGGATCACTACGCGTCAATGAAGAAGATGAACGAGCATTGATCGAGGTGATTGAGTACACGAGAATGGCTGTATTGTCTATTCATGCAGAGATACAAACCTCCGATAATCACGAGGGCCAAGGTAAAGCGCATTAATTCCTGTAGGAGTAAAAACGAGTATGATTACCAAAGATTATTCATTACGGCGCCAAACCTTAGCAACACTTTTGCCACCTCATAGTGTGGCGATTATTCCCGCAAGCAAAGAATTAATCCGCAATGGTGATGCCCATTATCGTTTTAGACAAGACAGCGATTTCTATTATTTGACTGGATTTCAGGAACCTGATGCGGTACTGGTCATTTTAGCTGCGCCGGTTGCACAAAGTATTTTGTTTACCCGTCCACGTCACCTCAATGAAGAGCAATGGCAAGGCAAACGCCTAGGCCCGGAGGATGCGTGCACGGTGTTAGGCGTGGATGCGGCGTACGCAATAGACGAACTGGATACGCGTTTATCCCAATTGATTGTGGATCGCCAAGCCTTAGTGTATGCAATTGGGCAAGAATGGGCTTGGGATCGCCGTCTGATTCGTGCTTTGCAAGATGCCAAACATCAGATTCGCTCTGGACGCCAGGTCCCTGAGTTATTGATGGATCTCAGCCCGATCTTGGGTGAATTACGCTTGATAAAATCTGCGCATGAAATTGATATGCTACGTGAGGCGGCGCGTATTACGGTGGCTGCACATCAGCGCGCAATGCGAGCTTGTCATGCTTTAAACTATGAATATGAATTAGAAGCAGAGTTGCTCTATGAATTTTTACGGCAAGGGTGTCGGGCAACTGCGTATGATTCTATTGTGGCAGGCGGTAATCATGCCTGTACGTTACATTATACTGCGAATGATGCGCCCTTAGTCTCCGGTGATTTGGTCTTGATTGATGCCGGTGCCGAATGGGCTTGCTATGCTGCAGATGTGACGCGTACTTTTCCGGTGTCCGGACAGTTTAGCGCCGAACAACGGATGATTTATGAATTGGTTTTGTCGGCACAACGAGCGGGTATTGCAGCGGTACGGCCTGGTGTTGCCTGGGATGAGATTCAAAAAGCAGTTGTTGCTGTGTTAACACAAGGTTTAGTTGATTTGCAGATCTTAGTAGGCAATGTCCCCGATTTGATCGCGACCAATGCGTATAAACCATTTTACATGCATAATTCTGGGCATTGGTTAGGTTTGGATGTGCATGATAGTGGACGATATCGGATTGATGGCGCATGGCGGCCTTTGGTGTCTGGCATGGTATTGACGGTTGAACCTGGGATTTATATTTCGGAAGGAATGCAGAACGTGGATCCGCGTTGGTGGGGAATTGGCGTACGGATAGAAGATGATATTTTGGTCACGCCACAAGGCCATGACAATTTAACCGTCGCTTTACCCGTAGATCCATCTGACATAGAGGCATTGATGCGTGGCTGATTATCAAGTAGATATTTTAATCATTGGCGGTGGCTTGAATGGTGCGGCAATGCTGCGTGCTCTTGCGCCGACTGGGCTGCGAATGATGCTGGTGGACGGACACGATTATTCTAAGTCTCAGAGCGACGATGCGGATAGTCGAAGCTTGACGTTATCGACCGCTTCGATGCGAATTTTACGCGGTTTAGGCGTGTGGTCGGAGATTGAATCGACAGTGGCTCCGATTCATAAAATCCATGTTTCAGAACAAGGACGCTTTGGTACTGCCTGCTTAGAAGGTCATGCGCAAGATCCGTTGGGATATGTGATTCCAATCCAAGATCTGGTGCGTGTTTTATACCAGACGATTGATCGGCAAGCACTCTTGGTTCCAGCCAGTGTGATTGCATTTGATCCTGAACAGCGCATGGCTACGGTGCAATGCGGTGAGAAACGGTATACGGTTCAGGCGGCATTATTTGTAGCTGCAGATGGCTCGCAATCGAGTATGCGTACGCTTTGCCAATTACCCGTTACGGTCAAAGAATATGGACAGCATGCATTGGTAACCAATTTGAGTTTGGCGCGTGCGCAGCAAGGGATTGCGTATGAGCGGTTTACTACCACAGGCCCACTCGCACTTTTGCCTACAGGGCACAAGCGAATGGGCCTGGTGTGGTCTATGTTGCCAACCGAGGCAGAACGTTTACTCGCCCTGAGTGACCAAGAATTTATCCAACATTTGACCCGAGTATTTGGGTATCGTGTCGGGCGAATTGAGCATGTTGGGCGGCGCATGACTTACCCTTTGCGACAAATGCTTATGCCTGATGCGGTGTCCGGTTCGGTTGTTTTTATTGGGAATGCCGCACATACCTTACATCCTGTTGCCGGCCAGGGGTTTAATTTGGGATTACGCGATGTCGCGATGTTGGCCCAAATGATAACGAAAATCGGTTTGGCCGACCCGACTTTGTTGGCGCAGTACCAAGCAGCACGGCAACACGATCAGAAGGCAATTGCGCATCTCACGGATGGTTTAATTACACTCTATTCCCATTCCAATATAGGTGTAAAAATGGCACGCCAATTTGGTGTATTGATTTTAGATAATAATCGCTTGTTAAAGCGAGTATTGGCGCGTTATGCGTCGGGTTTAGCAGGAATTGTGCCAGATTTGGTATGTGGGATTCCTGTATGACCGATTATGTGGATTTTATGGTCATGGGTGCCGGAGTGATGGGTTTATGTACGGCGTTGGCGCTTCACCAACGCGGTTATACCGTGACTATTCTTGAAGCCAGCAACTTAGCGTACGACCAGCATGTCTCGTCACGTGTTTACGCACTTAATTTGGCATCACAACAGTTGTTGCAGACTCTGGGTATTTGGGACCAGGTGAAAGTGCACAGCGCACCTTACGAACGGATGCAGGTATGGGATGCGCAAACGACCGCGCAAATCGCGTTTGATGCTCGGATGCTAGCTCAGGATCGGTTGGGTGTGATTCTGGAAGAATCTTATTTGAAACACGCTTTACTGCAAACAGTGCACGCCAGCAATATTTCGCTTCTAACGCAATGGCAAACGCAAGCTGTGGACGACACTGCGGATTGCATCACGGTGACATCCGCGCAACAAACGCAGCAAGCGGCATTTCTATTGATTGCAGACGGTGCGCGTTCACCGACTCGCGAATTATTACAAATCCCAATGACCACCTGGCCCTACCACCAGCACGCTATTATTGCAACGGTTGCGGTAGAGCATCCTCATGAGCGAACGGCCTACCAAGTCTTTTGCGAACAAGGCCCATTGGCGTTTTTACCGATGCAGGACCCGCGGCATTGTGCCATAGTTTGGTCAAGCGCGACAGCGCATGTGGATACTCTGTTGGCTTTATCCGACGCAGATTTTGTGAGTGCGTTAGCGCAGACTTTTGAACACAAATTAGGAGCAATCCAATTATTATCTGCACGGAAATCGTATCCGTTGCATATGCAACATGTCCGGCAGTATACTGGTTCGCGCTGGATTATTTTGGGTGATGCTGCACATACTATTCACCCATTAGCGGGTCTGGGGTTGAATCTGGGGCTTGCTGATTTGACGACGTTCTTATCGTTGCTCAATGGTAGGTCTCCCGTAGTGCTGAGCCAACGCGCATTACGTTCTTATCAACGGCACCGCAAACATGAGTTATGGCAAATGATTCTATTTTTGCAGGCGATGCACCAAATGTTCACGCACGCTTATTTTCCGATGAAACTTTTGCGCCGCTTTGGGTTGACCTTATGTGATCGCCTACCCTGGGTGAAAAGACGTCTAATGGCGCATGCATCCGGTGTTTCGAATGTATAGGGTAGGCGTTGCAGTGAAAAAATGGTTGGTGATCTGCGTATTGGGGTTCAGCGGATTTGCTTTGGCCCAAGATCCAGTCACCATTGCGGGTACTGTAGTG
>CAZBSX010000095.1:0-6414 GCA_964494305.1 uncultured Legionella sp.
TGGCTCTGTAAATACTCTAAGCCAGATGCGTGGATGATGGTCAGTTTTGCGGGCTGGAATGTTGTTGCAATCTCTTGTAAATGGCGATAAATAACTGCATTGTTTTCAATCAATACCACCTCAGCTGCGCCACGTGAATGTGCTTCAAATCCCAGTGCGCCGCTACCTGCAAACATGTCGAGACAACGTGCCTCACGAATATCATGCATGAGCCAATTGAACAGGGTTTCACGGATGCGGTCTGAGGTTGGGCGTAAGCCGGCCACGATCGGAAAACTAATTTTTTTTCCGCGGTATTTGCCGCCAATAATTCGGACCGTGCTGTTTATTTTTTTCACAGAGTTTGTATTAAGAAATAAGGTGGTATAATGCCATATTACGACAAATTTGTATATGAATCGACATGTTGAATTGGTTGAAAAAAAAGCAAAATACGCCGAATCAAGCTGGTCTTGCGGTGCAAGAATCAGATGAACTCGTCTCAGATACCCCTGCGCCACAAGAGAGCAAACCCGATTTTTTTACAAAATTTAAACTGGGTCTACGCAAAACTCGGCACCAATTGGGTGACGGCATGGCCCGGTTGTTATTGGGTAAAAAAGAAATTGATGCTGCGGTCTTAGAGGAGGTTGAAACTGCTTTACTGTCCGCAGATGTTGGATTTGCGATGACACAAAACCTGATTGAAGATCTAAGTGCTGGGGTAAAAAGAAATGAATTGGCAGACGGGCAGGCGGTTTTAACTGCGCTCAAAACCAAATTGACTGAAACCTTGTTACCTTGCGCGCAACCCTTGATATTGCCGCAGACCGGCGCGCCTTTCGTGGTTTTGATGGTTGGTGTGAATGGTGCGGGGAAAACCACAACCATCGGTAAACTTGCTCAACGGTATCAACAGCAGGGTAAAAAAGTGATGCTGGCTGCGGGTGATACGTTTCGAGCGGCTGCTGTCGAGCAATTGCAAGTTTGGGGTGAGCGTAACCACATTCCCGTGATTGCCCAACAGACAGGCGCAGATAGTGCCTCGGTGATTTTTGATGCCTTACAAGCGGCGACAGCGCGTGGAATCGATGTGCTCATCGCGGATACGGCTGGTCGACTCCATACTCAAGATAATTTGATGGCGGAACTAAAAAAAGTCAAACGTGTTTTGCAAAAAATCGATTCAGCAGCTCCGCATGAAATTTTGTTGGTGTTGGATGCCAGTATTGGGCAAAATGCGTTGAATCAAGCGCAGCAATTTCATGAAGCGGTTGGTGTTACCGGGATCGTGATGACTAAATTAGATGGGACGGCAAAAGGGGGAATTTTATTTGCCCTTGCGCATGAATTGGGTCTTCCATTTCGTTACATTGGAATGGGTGAAGGAATTGATGATTTGCGGCCATTTGATGCAGGCCAATTTGTGGATGCAATTTTTGATGATCACCTTTAATCAAGTGAGTAAACAGTACCAGAAAGGACAAGACGTCTTAAGTCAGGTCGAGTTTTCCATGCAACAAGGGGAAATGGTCTTTTTAACTGGGCATTCAGGTGCTGGAAAATCAACGTTGTTGAAATTACTCGCCCTCATCGAACAGCCTTCAGAGGGGCGTATTGTCGTTCGTGGGAAAAATCTTGCACAGATCAAACGTCGCGACATACCGGAATACCGAGCTAATTTAGGTATTGTTTTTCAATCTCCCAATTTATTGATGGATCGCTCCGTGTTTGCCAATGTAGCTTTACCTTTAACCATTCGAGGCTTGTTAACGAAAAATGTGACCAAACGTGTTCATGCAGCGCTAGACCGGGTAGGGTTACTGTCTGCCCAGCATCTTTTGCCTGCGCAATTGTCCGGAGGTGAGCAGCAACGTGCAGGTTTAGCCCGTGCAATTGTGCATAAGCCGATGTTATTGCTTGCGGATGAACCGACTGGAAATCTGGATCCCGATATGTCGCGTGATGTCATGGCTTTATTTAATGATTTGCACCGTTTGGGCATGACAATATTAATTGCTACGCATGATTTACCCCTAATTGCGACCATGAAACACCGGCTCGTCACTTTAAAACGAGGCAAGATATGTTAAAACGAGATCAAGCCTGGGTTGTGGCACATCAAGAAGCGTGTAAACGCAGCATTTGGTTATTATTACGTCAACCATGGTCGAGTTTGATGACGATTGTGATGATTGCTATCACCATGATGCTAGCGATGTTGTGTTGGATCGCAACGCATCAAATTTCAGTTTTGGGCGAATATTGGCAGCAGAGTGAGCACATTTCCTTATATCTAAAACAGACCCTGAATGAACCCGAACAGCAGCATTTTTTAAAACAAGTGCAAGCGTTGTCGGGAGTTGAATCTGCAGTATTGACTACCCCTGCCGAGGGTTTAGCTTTGCTGTCCCAGCAAGAAGGGATGCAAGATATCATGCAATATATGCCGCAAAACCCTTTGCCGCCTGTGATCCAAGTGATTCCGAGTACACGTTTGCAAACGCCTGAGGAAATAAAGCGCTTTTTTCAAAATTTTCAACACGCTTCTGAAGTGGACGAGGTTAAATTCGATTCAGATTGGGTTGAGCGGTTGTATACGGTCTTAGGTTTCTTGCAGCAATTAGTGCGATTTCTCATGATTTTATTTGCTGTGGCCGTGACTTTGGTGATTGGTAATACCTTGCGGCTGATGATTCATAATCGATATGATGAAATTCATGTTCTACAATTGGTGGGCGCTCCGAATCAATTTATCATGCGGCCGTTTTTATATTCTGGCGTATGGTACGGAGTACTGGCGGCGGTCCTGGCTATTGTTTTTGTGGATATTTTTATGGTTTTATTGCGCACCGGTGTGAACCAATGGGCGGAATATTATCATATGCATCTTACCGTTTCTCTGGTGCCAGCGTCGGGAATGCTTGGTTTGATTGCTGCTGCAATGGGCTTAAGCTGGACAGGAGCGAGACTTACGCTAAAATATTATTTATAGGTGGTCGTCATTAACAAGGATGGGTGACATGATGTTAGCCGAACAATTGAAAAGAATTTTAGTGGTAGAAGAGCAAGAGCGCTCGTTTTACTTGCATCACTTGAAACCTGCATTGAATCGTTTGGAGCATGCGCAGGACTTACATTCCGAGCGTTTAAACATTGAAAAACTGGTTTTGGGCACGGTATTTGAACCCGCGTTTCAAGCTTTGGATGCAGCGGACGAACCGCAAGATCCAACTTTACAGCACCTCTATAAACTCAACCACCTGTTTCACGATATGATGCAAACTAATCATGTAATGCGCCAATCCGAAGTAGAGCGCTTATTGAATGCATCTTCCAATTCTGACTTAACGCCGATTGCATTGTATTATCTTGCATGTATTTATAGTCAAAGTGATCAAGAACAAGATTGTGAACGCGCAGATACTTATTTGCAGCAAGCTGTATTGGTGCATTTGCCTGCGGAACAGCATGAACTAGCTCTTAAAATCCGGGAGCTCATGGCACAAAATTACGATCGTTGGCAACTTCGTAAAGTACCGGCGCAACCGCAAAAATATGGTACGATTTATGCGGATCACCACGATGTCGCGAAAGGATTGGCTAAGAATCAATTGATTCCTCCCTACCCGGGTTATGAATATCAACATCAAGATTTGGATCGAGCGCGTCAAGAATTAGGTTTGAACTCAATGGCAGAACAAGAAAAAAATCTGCGAGATGGTATGACCAAACCGCAGATTTTGTAAGTGGAGCGACGATTAGTTGCTGGCTACGGATACCACCTGAGAAACTTCATGTTCAGTATCGGTAGCCAGATTGAACTGAACTGTAGGTTGCCGCTGTGCAGTAGTGTCACCGAATTTAAAGCAGTAGGACAAATACTGAGATATCTGAGTTGTGCAAGACGTACTTGCCGGTGCTTCACCAGTCGTTGGTGGTGTAGGATGAGCTTGCTTGGATGCCTGATAAGCGCGATAGACGCCATACATCATTAAAGTAGCACCCATAGTGGCTAACGTAACAAGCGCAATCGGAGACAGATGTAATCCGACGAGCAAAGCAAACTTAGGGCTAAATTGCATGAGAGTAGCGAAGCCCGTGGTGCCCAAACTCGACATCATGACCACTGCAGTCAGTAATTTTGAATACGAAGCATCAACAGACGTGGTGCGCGCAACTGATTTGGCTGGGTAGTATGCTTGAATGGCTTGATACAGGCCGTATATTGCCAGTAATGTACCTAATGCTGCAACAGTAGCCAGTGCAACTGGGGATATGTGCAGACTCATTAACATTGCGAATTTTGGACTGAAGTGCGCTAACGTGCTTAACGTACTCAAGCTTGCACCTGTAGTAAATGTTACCGCAGGAATCCCATAGCGAACACATCGTGCTGTCAAATTATGATTCTTTTTAGCGTAATTTCTGATGACTCTTGTCAGAGTTTTTGCAGATTTTTCCTGTTTATTCAGCGTATGTTGCAGTGCTGTTTTTTGTAATGCAATCAATTCTTGAGTGGCTGTTAACAGTTCGCGCTGGTTTTGAATGACGTCACCATCCACAATATTTTCCAGTCCGTGGTTTACAGCAGTCAATGTCGAGCTGAGCAGAGTGAGCGGTGAAGAAAAATCCATAGGCTTGCTCTGATGCGCGGCACGGCGCATGTGATGTTTTAGGTGAACGATGATCAATGCGAACAGGGAATCAAGATCAGCGCTTGATACTACCCGTGGATGTTCTAAAACTCGTAATTGTTGCATACAAATTTGCAATGTTTTTACACGTGGGTCATCTACAGCAAACTGATATTCATCAAAGGCTTGGTTTGATTTTAACCCACCTTGGCTGAGATGGTCCTGAAGCGCTGCATAATGAGTTTCAAACTCTTCGGGGGTTGCACTGCTGAACAATGTTTCAAATTGTTCGACCGATTTGAGTTTTTGTTGTAACAGGTCTGTAGTGAATTTCATCGTATGTCCTCTTCATTAAAGTAAAAAATATTTTCTTGTGTGATTAATAAACCTTACGCAAAATCTCCAGATCGAGGTTTTGCGTAAGATCTAATAAAAAATCTGCGGACTGGCGCAAACCAAGCCGCAGATTTTTACGTGGTGCACGCACTACTGACATGGTGCTACCGGTGCTGCTGCATTATCTTTCGAAGCATCAGAGGTAACAGGCGCTGGTGATTGAGCACCGCCGAATTTAAAGCAGTAAGACAAATACTTGGTAATGCTTGTTGGCATGTATAAAGTAGTTGGTTGCACATCACTCACAGGTACCTCAGTAGGCGTTACAACTACCTCAGGGTTAATTTGCTTGTATGCTTGATACGTACGATAGACGCCATACGCCATTAAGGCAGTACCCATCGTGGCTAACGAGATGAGTGCAGCTGGAGACAGATGTACTCCAACAAGCACAGCAAATTTAGGGCTAAATTGCATGAGCGCAGCGAAGCCTGTAGAGATTAAACCAGGTATCATTATTGCTGCTGTCAGTGGTTTCGAGTACGGAGTGTTCGCAGGCGTATCGTCTGCAACAGGGTTTTCTTCAGTAGGTTGTGCAGGGTAGTAAGCACGGATTGCATGATACACAACATACGCTGACATCAGAGCACCTACTGCTGCGCCGATTGCTAATGCAACAGGAGGAACATGCATACCCACTAACATCGCGAACTTAGGACTGAAGCTCATCAATGCGCTGACCGTTGTCAAACTTATACCAGTAGTCAACCCTACAATTGGAACACCATACTTAACTGCGTTTTGAGTGAAAGTAGTTGCTGAGTTTTTCTTGATTTCTATGTTTTTTATGACTCTTTTAAAGTCCAAATGATTTTTTGCTCTTTTGGTATATTTGTTCGTACTGAATAGCTTGGTCATTGTCTTAGCAGATTTATTTTGAGTATCTGCAATCTCTTGTTGAATCACATTTTTTTGTAATGCAATCAATCCACGCATTGCGAGTAAAATATCAGCGTGATCTTCAACGTTTTCAACATTGATAATATCATTAGTGAGTTGGTAAAGATTAGAAAGAATCGTGCTATGGTTTCCTGTATTCGCTACACGCTGCATGTGTTCTTGAGTTTTTTTCATAACGAGTGTTAAAAATTGAGTACCAGCGCCAATGTTGTGGCTATTGACATCAAATTTTCGAAACCCGTTTTTTATAAATTGCATGCGTGTATCATTTGCACTGAATAAAAAATTATCGAATGCTGGGTTTAATTTTACTACGTTTGGTTGCTTCAAATATTGATGAAAGCGAGTAAGATTTTCTTCAAACGCTTCTGGTGCGCTCTTAAATAATGTTTCAAGTTTTTCAACAGTTGCAAGTTTCTGTTGTAACACATCTAATTGCTGTTGCATGATCATTTCCTCTTGGTTCAAAGTCAAAATCGTCTTCTATTTTTATTAATAAAAG
>CAZBSX010000096.1:0-6374 GCA_964494305.1 uncultured Legionella sp.
GAATTGTTTAATAGCAGTCCCGAGATCTGCGCCAAGTGATTTTAGTTTATTCGTTCCGAATAATCCAATAATAATCAACAAAATTAATAATAATGACAATGGACTCACGCCACTTAATCCCATCGTTAACTCCTAGAATTTGGTTTGATTAGAGCCAAACAACCGCCCATCGCGGCTGCGCCCAAAGCAAATATCATCAACTCATCGTGTCGCAACCACTTTCCATAACTTAGCCCGACCACCACAATCATCCCTAAAAATATCCCCAAGCCAACACCACGAAACAGGCTATCTTTGAGCGCAGATTGCGACTCGAGTGGGCGTTCCTTTTGCACTGAGACAGATTTTTGTTCTTTTAGTTGCGACAATATATCATTAATTAAGCGCGGCATATAGGGGAGCTGTTCGATTAGGAAAGGAATGTTCTCGCGCATATGTCTAAAAAAAGCTTTCGGCCCCATCTGTTCCCGCAACCACCGCTCTATAAACGGTTTGCCTGTAACCCAAATGTTGAGGTCTGGATCAATGCGTCGACCCAGACCCTCGATTGCAAACAAGGTTTTTTGCAATAACATTAACTGCGGTTGAATTTCCATGTGGAAGCGTCGACCCACCTGTAATAATTGCATAATGAGCTGCGCAAACGAAATATCTTTCAAGGGCTTTTCAAAAATAGGCTCACACACGGTGCGAATTGCCGATTGAAAATCCTCAATTCGAGTATGAGCAGCCACCCAACCCGATTCCACATGCAACACAGCGATTCGGTGATAGTCTCGATTAAAAAACGCATACAAATTTTCTGCCAAATATCGCTTGTCGCTATCATCCAGTGTCCCCATAATACCAAAATCAACACAGATATATTGTGGATTCTGAGGGTTTGTTTTGGCGACAAAAATATTGCCTGGGTGCATGTCTGCATGAAAGAAACAATCGCGAAATACTTGTGTGAAAAACAACTCCAACCCACGTTCGGCCAGTTTTTTTAGATCAACACCATGACTGCGCAATTGATCAAAATCCGCAATAGGAATACCGTTGATTCGCTCCATGACCAATACGTTGTCACGCACATATTCCCAATAAATTTTCGGCACATACAGTAGCGACGAATTCTGAAAATTACGCCGTAATTGTGCTGCATTTGCCGCTTCGCGTTGTAAATCTAATTCATCCAATAAATTACGTTCAAACTCGGCAACCAAATCTTTCGGTTTTAAATATTTGGCAGCCCACCAACGCTGATCCAGCATGCTGGCCATTTTTTTTAAGATACCGAGATCGCGAGCAATGGTGTCACGAATCTTCGGGCGTAGTACTTTGATGACCACCGACTCGCCAGTTTTTAGATAGGCCACATGCACCTGCGCGATTGACGCCGAAGCCAACGGTAGCGGATCAAATCCATCAAAGAGTTCGTAAGGTGAGTGGCCGTAAGCTTTCTCTAAAATTATCAAAACTTCTTCACTAGAAAATGGTGGCACATTATCCTGAAGCTTGCATAACTCGGCCATAATGTCGGCGGGCACAACATCAGGACGCGTAGATAGCGCTTGGCCAAATTTAATAAAAATCGGCCCTAGTTGCTCCAAAGTTTCACGCAACACCAGACCACGTTGAAGCGGTTGGGTTCGAAACCAATTCCAAGGATTGAGATACACGACAAAACGAAACGCAGAAAAATAAGGAAGCGCCACTAATACGCGGTCTAAACCGGATTTGGCCAACACATAATTAATATATAAAAAGCGTCGCGCTTGTTTAAAGGTGTTCATGATCAATCGACAAACGGTTAAAATGGGCGATTAAGCGCTCTACACGCAAACCAAGATCATCAATATCTTGAAAAAAATCATTCACCTCTTGCGCACTAGGTACTAACCTACACTCTTCTTGCAGGTATTCCGTCATTGACCGCTGAAAAGAAGACACCAGACGGCGATTAAACGCGCGGCCTTCTCGCACCCATGAGCCAATTTGATGGGCAACCACATCCCCGGTAAAGTGTGCCAAATGTCCTTCCCAGTCAATATCAATGTGGTCAAACAACGCTTTCACCTGCTGTCCAAACTCCATGTCGCCCGATATTCGAATATGATCATTGAACAATGAGCGCAGTTTAGACGCTGGTAGGAGACTCAAACGAATTAGGCCCATGGGGCTTGAGTGAATCACTGTATCAGGCGTCCCATCATAACAAGCCAATAAACGAACGCCACCATCTTGAAAGCGCAAGAAAAAATAGACATTGAGCGGGCCGACAACCACCTCCAAAACTTTGCCTTCTAACAGCTTGATTTTATGCGGCATGTCCTCGTCGAGGATCAAAGCGCAATTCATGGCTTTTTGTAATGCCAACAACGAATACTCTTTCAGCAAAATGGAACCCCATTAATATTTATATGCAATATGCAAGGCAACAATACCGCCACTCAAATTATGGTAACGACAATCTTCAAATCCTACCGCCTCAATTAAAGATTTTAATTCATCCTGAGCGGGATGCATCCGAATCGACTCCGCCAAATATCGGTATGATTCCTCGTCTTTGGCAATCCACTGACCAATTTTAGGTAAAATGTGAAAAGAATACCAGTCATAAATAGGCTGCAACCCAGGCAGAACTGGCGCAGAAAACTCCAAAATCATGATTTGGCCACCCGGACGACAGACCTCATACATCGATTGCAGCGCCGCGCGCTTGTCCGTTACATTCCTTAAACCGAACCCCATCGTAATACAATCAAAATAATTCGAGGCAAACGGCAAACATTCCGCGTTGGCCTGAACGTACTGAACCGATTGCAGTAGGCCACAATCCAACATGCGATCCCGCCCATTGGTCAGCATACTCGCATTGATATCGGCTAAAATCACTTGACCATCTGACCCAACCGCTTGAGCAAGCAAACGAGTCAAATCTCCGCTCCCACCTGCCAAATCCAAAACATACTGCCCTTTTTTAAGTCGTGCAATGGCGACTGTGACCCATTTCCACCAACGATGAATCCCCAACGACATGAGATCATTCATCAGATCATATTGATTCGCAACAGAATGAAATACCTCGGCCACTTTATGTTGCTTTTCTTGAACCGATACCGTCTGAAACCCAAAATGGGTTTGTTGCTCGTCGTGGGTCATGAAATAGAGTGCTCCATCATTTGGAACCAGCAGTGTAATCGATTATGCATAACGTTTCAAAATATCCTGTTGTGAGGAGGTCATTGATTAACAATAAAGATCAAAAAATAGTCGAAACCGAAACATCAAATTACGCTTACACCAAAAATCATCTCCCTAGACCATGACAAAAAATTCTTTTGTCATGTACTATATTAAGAGACTATCCCTCTTCTCATCCTTCTCCCTACCGGTAACCGGAGATAACTATGCTCAGATACCTAGATCGAAAACACGCAAAATCCCAAACATGGGAGCCCAATACGCCTTTTAACGCCAAAAACGTAGTTTGGATTGATTTATTTGCGCCCACCAAAGTGGAAGAGGAACTCATCGAAACGCAGCTCGGTTTGAACTTACCCACACGCGCAGACATGGTAGAAATTGAATTATCGAGCCGGTTATACAGTGAGGAAGGGGCTTACTTTATGACCGTGATCATGGTGGCGCACTCCGGGACATCCGAGCCAACGCTAGATCCGGTCACGTTCGTATTAACGAAACACCAATTAATTACCATTCGTTATATTGAGCCACAATCCTTCAAATTATTTGATCTGCATTTAGAAAAACTATCAACCACGCATCGAAATCCAATTTTTTTACTGATCGAACTCTTAGATGCTACCGTCGATCGTTTAGCTGATATTTTAGAATTGGTAGGACATCGTTTGGATAATTATTCGCAAATTATTTTTAACAAAACTGCTGAACCAGCAAAGCATGACTATCAACAACTGATGCAACAAATTGGCGCCATCGGCGATTTAAACACTAAAGCGCGCGAAAGCTTAATCACCTTCCGCCGCTTAGTCGCATTTTTCTCGCAAATCATCGATCCTAAAATCGATAAAGAAAAATACGTTCATCTTTCTTCAATCAGCACTGATATTGCGTCATTAGGCGATCATGCCGATTTCCTGTCGACTAAAATTAATTTTTTATTAGATGCGACCTTAGGTCTCGTCAACATTCAACAGAATAATATTATTAAAATACTGTCAGTTGCTGCCGTTATCTTCTTACCACCGACCTTGATTGCCAGTATTTACGGCATGAATTTTCAACATATTCCAGAGCTGTCTTGGCGGTATGGGTATTTGTTCACGATCGGTCTCATGTTGCTTTCAACCTGGCTTCCTTATAAATATTTTAAATACCGGAAATGGTTATAAGCAAATACCATACCCGCAGGACGTGCTATTTGCTTATTGAGTTTAATGAATCACCCCCAGAACTTGGCGTCATCCTCGTTGCGTGTTCATTCGTTACATCATTAGAGCCGCCGCTGGAATGCGTAAATAAAGTCTCCAGAACGTTAGAAGCGACTGTAGGAGTCGGAGGTATTGCCTTGGAAAATACGCTAGGTTTTGATTCTAAAAAAGATAAGATTTTATTGAAATCAACGTGTAAATAACTAGAAACTCCCGGTACGTGGCAATCTGCACCGTTTCGATACTCTTCTCTAGACAACGTGTGCTCTACTACAACTTCGCGACACTCAAAGAAACTTACTAAAATACTTCGATAATACGCCTCGAATATCGTTTGGTTTTCTCTTCGCTCTATATATGCTTTAAAAAACGCCTTTATGCAGGGGATAGCATAAAAAGCTTCAAAGTTCTGTTGATGGTCTCTCGGCTTAGCAAAAGACTGAATAAAACAGTCCACATAATTTTCATCGTTTTGGCCAAAAACTTCCTTCATTTTTTCGCAGCATTCTGGGTCATCCTTCATCGCTAGAATATAGCTTGCTAAAAAAGAAGAATACTTGTGTAAAGTCTCAACCCACGCTAGTGTGCAATCTGGAAAAGCGTAAATAGATCCATACAGCGCCTGAAAAAACGCGGGGTTATCCGGTAAAATTTCTAAAATATCCTCGTCATTGGCATCCTGTTCGTCATTATAAGATTGCAATAACTGTGCAATGACGTCTTCTCGTGTACCCTTATTTTCAAGCAGTGGTGCAAAAATATGATAGGTACCATTAATAATCAAGCAGTTTTGACCGCCGTTGCACCCGCCAGGGTGCTTGAGTGCATAGTAATAGTCATTAAATACATGCTCAATGGCAACCGAGCTTCGTTCTTCACCGGGTTCTTCGGCCGAAAAAAATGCAAATAAAGGATTGCTTCCGCGCTCATTGCCGGGAGTGGGGGCTTGATAATTACTTCTTGTAATGAGAAACGGCTTCCTTCCAAAACGCGCATTGAATGCATCATCACCTAATATATTACGAAGGCCAAACCAAATCCCCAATTGACAGAACATGCCACAATCAATAATCGCGGGTCCTTTCAATAATTCATTTAACGCTTGTGCAGGATTAGATCCCGCATACTCGAGCGTGTGATTTTGCTCGTCAACAGTACAACGCCAACTTGCAGTTGTATGATCATCTAACAAACGAGCAACCATCGGTTCTTGAAAAGGATTGGCTTCTGCCCATACTTGAGCAAGATCATGGTTGATATATAGCCCGGCAAATGGACTCCCATAGACATGCTCGCGTTCTTCCGGCCGCATATTCGCAACGTCAATAAAGCGGGATATACCCGTTTTGAAATTTTGAATCGTATGTTCTTTGGGGGCTGCGAACTCAGCCAATATGTCATTCAATAAGACGGAGGCAGGCTCATGGCGAAGCTGCGCAATGTGTTCTATAAGTTTATTATCCATTCGATTGCTCTTGAAGTGCAAAATAGCGCAATATTATTGCATAAATCGCATTAAAAGTCTTTGTAAGATCTCTGGATCCCTCGCATAAAGCGAGGGATGTAGGCGGAGACGAGGGATGTGGGCGGTTGCCCTGCAACACCTACATGCCGCGGACAAGCGGAGGCATGTAGGCAGGAAAGACACATTAGGTCGCTTTATGGTCGTCTTTGACCCATTTCATCAACACAGCACCCACCACTTGATAGATAGGCAAAATGCTTAATGCCAGGTGATAGCTCATGAGAGAAAACTCATGGGTGTTTGCCATTTTACCAAAAAAGTCGAGCAAAGCCCCGATTAATGGCTCAGTAATCGCATCAAAGAATGCATCACTTGCATTAATCAAGGAAATCACTGTCCCTGCTAAATACAGAGGATTGGCTTCTTTTCCGATCACAAACACCAATGAAAATGAGCCCAAACAAAATCCAAAAATAAATAAGAGGGTACCCAGGAGCCAAACCGGCAAC
>CAZBSX010000097.1:0-6355 GCA_964494305.1 uncultured Legionella sp.
GACGCACTATCGTCACCGGGAGCTGAAAAGATGAATAAAACGACAGGGCCATTTGATCAGCACCTATCTTAGTCGCAGCATACGGTGATTGTCCTTGCAATGGATGGTCCTCCGTAATTGGAACAAAACGCGCTGTACCATAGACTTCACTAGTGGACGTGTGCACGACTTTTGACACAGCACATTCTCGCGCAGCTTGTAATACATTCAAAGTTCCTTTGACATTCGTATCCACGTACGTATCTGGAGAATGGTACGAATAGGGTATTGCAATCAACGCCGCGAGATGCAAAACCGCGTCACAACCTTGCATTGCAGTTCGTACGCCATGTGAGTCTCGAATGTCGCCGCTGAATACTTCAAATTGTCCTTTCACGCCAGGCAAGCAATAATCCAGCCATCCCCAGGTGTTGAACGAATTGTAATACGTAAAGGCTTTGACCTCGTAACCCGCTAAGACCAGTGCCTCCGTCAAATGAGAACCAATAAATCCATCTGCACCAGTGATAAGTATTTTTTTAGGCATTCTATGTCCCTAAGCTAAAATTGCATCGATATCGTCTTGGGTCTTGTGGGTGTCATTGACAATCGACTCGTACGTTCCTTCTGCGACCAGCCGCCCTTCATGCAGTTTCAATAACCAATCGCAAGACGCGATGGTTGAAAGCCGGTGGGCAACGATGATTAAGGTTTTTTGCCCCCGAAATCTATTAATCGCATGCATAATATCGGCTTCAGTCTCATTATCTAAGGCGCTGGTTGCTTCGTCCAACACGAGTATGGATGGGTCGTGATACAGTGCACGTGCAATCCCAAGTCGTTGTCGTTGCCCACCCGAAAGGCGCACCCCACGCTCACCAATCACCGTCTCTAAACCTTCGGGCAAACACTCGACGACATGTTGGAGTTGTGCGAACTCGATCGCTCGTCTCACGGCAATATCATCGATAAGCTCGTCTGCAATACCAAATGCAACATTGCGTCGAATACTATCATCGGTCAGAAAAATGGTTTGCGGCACATAGCCGATTTGATTCTGCCAATGGCGAAGATCGCTCTGAATATCGACCCCATCCATCAAAATCAGTCCTTGATTTGGCGTCAACAAACCTAAAATAATATCAATTAAAGTACTCTTGCCAGAACCACTAGCACCCATGATTCCCACCGATTGTCCCTGGTGAATGACGCAACAAAGATCCTGAATTGCAGGCGATTGAGCGCCTTCATATTGGAAACCGACTTGGTGAATGACAATCTTGTGTTGGAATGCAGTCCCGGCACCTGCGGTTGAGGGTTGAACCACCTTTTTCGCATATAATGTTTGCAGCTCTTCAAATAATTTATCCATGGCGGGCAGGTAAAACCGCACAGTTTGAAAGGCACCGATCATACGATGAGTAGACGGCAGCACTCGAAATGCAGCAAGTGCAAAAACCCCCAGTTCAGGCACCAAAGCTGCAAGCGGTCGATGTTGAAAAAGCATCGTAAATACCAGCGTTGTCAAACTCCCAACCGCAAACAGCTCAAGCCATAATCGCGGTAATTGGGCACATATTTCCTGCTTGGAATTGATCAACGCGTTCGCCAAATTGTGTGTATCATATTGCGCTAAAAACTCTGTTTCACGGCCTAAGATCTTAACATCTTTTATTGCACACAGTCCTTGAGTCAAGTGCTGTAACCGCAAACCATCGTGATATTGCCGTGCTTTACCCCAAGCCAATATTCGCGGGCGCAATAGATGTTGTAAACTCCATGTAATCACTGCGACTGTACTCATGACAACTAAGGCATCCACAGGCTCGCAAAACAATAAAAACAAAACAATCCCGACTAAAACCAATCCCTCTATCACTAATGTTGTCCCTGATAACAGAACTTGAGAAAAAAATGCGCTCTCATTCGTAACATTCTGGATCAATTGACTTGAATTTCGACGCAAATGAAAACAAAATGGTTGTCGAAGATACCCAGTAAATAATCTGAGGGATATTGCAGCTTGCGTCATCCGAACAAATTTATTTTGCTTCCAAACCATTATCATTAAAAAAACTGTTTTGAACAGATAAAATGCGGTCATTACGATCAAACTCACGATAATCATCTGAACTTGATTAAACGCACCCAATCCACCAAACATGCGGTAAACAAAATGATTGTTTTCAACTAAATCAGGATTGGTCATTACGGATAGGACTGGAATAATCATCCCAATACCCATGGTTTCCAAGATCATACCTACCAACATCAAACCAAAAATAAAAAATAATTTCTTTCGCTCAGTAGCGGTGAGTATCTGGAGGATTTTCTGGTCATTACGCATCAGGTAGTTTCTTATACATTCGATGACTCATCATAGTAATAGCTATAATGAGACGCATAATAATGATAGTTCCCATAATTAGTCAGTTTTTTTCTTTCTCGGTGGAAATTATAAATCGAACCATGTACCGATACACCAGAACCGGATAAACGTTTCAATACCATTTCAATTTCTCGAGGCTGATGAGTTCCCGCGCCGACAACCAAGTAATTTGTTGCCGTATATCCGCCCACCACAACCGCATCCGTCACCAGCAAGACAGGGGCCGTATCAATGATAACTAAATCGTATTGTTGAGAAAGTTGATTCATCAACACTTTGAAAGCCTCGCCGGTTAGCAATTCTGAAGGATCAGTGGGGTAAGCACCCCGTGGCAGTATAAAGAGATTGTCATGCATCGTTGACGATACTGCGTCTTCTAACGAAACAGTATTTTTGAGCACTTCAACTAAGCCAGGTGATGCTGGGCAATTCATATATTTATGTAATGATCCACGCCTCAAATCAGCATCGAGTAACAGTATGCGTTTGCCTGCGGTTGCTAATAAATAGGCTAAATTTGCAGAGACAAAAGATTTGCCTACATTGGGTAACACGCCCAAAATTGAAACTAAATTATTATTGGCGCACGTCAACGATACTTGTAAACTGGTCCGCAAACTTCGCAGAGACTCAACCGATAAATTGCGTGGATTGGTATGTGCCAATAAAGGCAAATGTTTCGATATATCAAGCTCAGACGTTAACGTAACTTGCTCTTTGGAAAAAGGAATAATAGCCAAAGTAGCAAGATTAAATTCGCGCTCCCCCCAATGCGGGTCATCAACCCGAGGAGAAATTAATTTTCGCCCCAAAATCAGCGCCGCACTTAAAAAAACCCCAAAAAATAGACATCCAAGATAAACAATAAAACGCGGCTTGGGAATCGGTGAATCTACCGGTTTTGCAAAAGACAGGATACGCACACTACTGACCGTTCCCGCTTTGATGACTTCCAATTCTTGGATTTTATTCAATAAAAGTAAATACAATGTCTTTTTTACGTTGACGTCACGTAATAAATTGACGGCCACTTGATCGGACGCAGGCAACAATTTCAATTGACGTTCTAGTGTCACACGTCGACGTTCCAATGCGGTAATTTCGGTGTTAAGCGCAATCGTTTGTGGATGCAGCTGCGTATACTGTTGCATCATATTAATGCGCTTTAATTTTAATTCATCAAGCACATGATCTTGTTCGGATAGTTGATGTAACAAAAACTGGGTTTGTAATTTTAAATCAATTTTGCCGCTTTTGGCTCGATAACGGTTTAAGACTGTCTCTGCCTTTTCTAATAATTGCTTGGTTAGAGGTAATTGCTGATTCAAAAATTCTAACGTTTGTGACGCTTCCTGCGATTTTTTTTCCGCGTCCTTAATTTGTGTTTCTTTTGCAATAGCATTGAGTGCGCTGACAATGACACCAGGGTCTTCCCCCGTTAAAGATAAATCAAGTATCCCTGTATACTGTCGACTCTTTTCACCCACTTCTTCTATCTTTAATTGTCTAGATAATCCTTGAACAAGCGAATGAGTCGCTCGTTTGGTGACTGAAAAATGCGTCCTCAATGGCGCTTGAATTGCCTTGACCTGAATCTGCATGGTTTTGTTTTTATTCTCAACCAGTGTACCAATTTGGCCCTGAAGAATCAGATGTTTCTTTGCATCATACAACTTAAAGTGTTTCGGTGCGTCGTATACTAACGAAAAGGACTGATTGATATATTGTTTGGATACAATAAACGTTTGAATATGAATCTTCTTTTTAGGTAGTGACAATGAAAATTTATCCCAAAATCGGCGCTCAGGTACTGCTTGTACATCAAGGCCTAATTGCCGTATGACGGGCTCAAGGATAAATCTTGATTTAATTAAAGCCATTTGGGTAGAGACAGTATCTGCCACTTTTCCCGATGTCATGAACGTTTGCATGGCATTATCATTCGAGATAAATCGGGATTGTCCAGGTTCAATTTGTAGCAACAAATTGGAAGAATATTGCGGCACGAGCTTCGCCACGTGAAAAACACCCAGCGCCAACGTAATGGCGCTAATAATTAAAATAAGCCATTTATGCCCCCAAAGCTCAGAAAACAATCGGGATAAATCGACTCGATCACCTTCCAATAACGCATTGTGTTGTTCTCTTTGAGCTGAGCTCATAGCACCTCATGTCCAAGTTAACATTCAACTGGCTATCCGTCGCACGGGGAATGAATCCCCTACAACCCCTCATCATTTTGTGCCCGCGGGGAAAATATTTCTACTATGAATTCCTCACAATACTTTGAGTAAACCAGATAGCCTGAATAATTGGCAATAATTGATTCAATGCTCGGTTCATACTAGTAATTGGTGCCGATGACACATACAGCACATCGCGCGGTTGTAAACTAAACCGTTCCCCAAGAAGTAGGCGATCTGGGGTCCTTGCATCTAACCAAAAAATTAACGGTTTCGTATAATCGCCACGAATGACATAAATATTTCTGGGGTCAGCAGAGGTCATATCTAGCCATCCTGAAAAGGCTAAGGCATCAGCAATGGTCATAGGCTGATCATTAATCGATAAAAACCCAGGTTGTTTCACTTCGCCCAAAACATAAATTTTTTGCCCTCGAAACTCGCTCACACGGACACTGACTTGTGGATCGGGCACATATTTTTTAAGTCGCCTCGTAACATCAGAACGGATTCGATCAACGGTTTTTCCTGCAACATGAACATAACCAATTAAGGGGAAAAAAATTGACCCAGTGGAATTCACCAAATAACCATTTTGGGCAGTGGTTGCTGCTTGCGTACTTGACACACCCGGCATTTGGACTTCCATTTGAAATTCTGGGTGTTGCCAAACAGAAATGTTTAACACGTCGGCAGGTGCTACACGGTAATAGTAGGTACTCACTCGTTGATCAGCGATGAGTGATGGTGTAATCGGAATTAAAGTGGGATTCATTGTAACACGGACAGGGGCGACATGTTTTCTCATCGCAATCGTGTTGAGATTTTCCATACCTGGCATGATCCCGCATCCACCTGCCAAGATAGCCATACACAAAACACTTAACTTTCTTAACATATTACGTCCAAAGTCGCTCGCACCATTCGTTGACACTTTGTTCAATCAACCCCAAAACCTGCTCGAAAATCACCTTAGGTCGTTGAAATGGATCGGGGATATTCACATCACTCCATTTTCCCAGCCGGTGTACTCTGCCACATACATTCGGCAACTGAGAAAGAATATGGGTTTGTTGTTCAAAATCCATTGTTAAAATTAAATCAGCGGCTAACGCCATTTCTGTCGTGAATTGCCGTGCGCGGTGATAGGTTAAATCTAGCCCATATGGCTCAACCACTTCCCGAGCATAAAGATCGGCCGCGTGGCCTACTAGGGCACTTAAGCCCGCAGACTGGACAGAAATTTTAGGCACGATAGACTGTAATCTATCTGAAAACATCGCGGCGCCGATAGGGCTACGGCAAATGTTCCCGATACAAACAATTAATACGTTTTGAATCATGAACAAACCCCTGCCCAAGAACCCCTTGGGACATAAATCAGTGTATAGAAGATATTTTACCAATGCAAGTCACCACTTTAGGGCAGCCGCACGTATGCTAGGTTTACAGCCCAATGTTCTACGTCCTGTGGCTTGTCTGCAGGATCCAGGAATTGGGTAAGATCTTTGAATCCCTTGCACACAGCGAGGGATGTGGGCGGTTGCCTTACCACCACTTAAAGTCACATTCTGGATAAATGGCAGGTTCTTTTGCTGACCCAATCTTAAGTCATCCTCGCCGAAAGCCGGCGCGATATGAACAACGCCAGTACCGTCTTCAGTCGTAACAAAATCAGCGCTTACAACGATATAAAGATTTTCGCTATTAGGCAATTCTTTGTCTAAATAATATGGGAATAGCGGCTGATATTTCTTGCCGACTAATTCAGAGCCCTTAAATTCTTTTACGACTTTATACTCTT
>CAZBSX010000098.1:0-6341 GCA_964494305.1 uncultured Legionella sp.
TATTCTTCTACTTTATTGTGATTGCCTGCTAATATATATCCACGTGCAATTGAGTCAACATTAGCGTTATGGCGAGTTCGATACTCTTCTACTTTATCGTGATTACCTACCTCTGCATACTCTTGAACAATGAAGTAAACATCAGCGTTATGGCGAGTTCGATATTCTTCTACTTTATCGTGATCGCCTGCTAATGCGTACCCAGTTGCAATCAAGTCAACCTTAGCGTTATGGCGAGTTCGATATTCTTCTACTTTATCGTGATTACCTACTTGTGCATACCCTTGAGCAATCAAGTCAACATTAGCGTTATGGCGAGTTCGATATTCTTCTACTTTATTGTGATTGCCTGCTAATATATATCCACGTGCAATTGAGTTAACATCAGCGTTATAGTGAGTTCGATATTCTTCTACTTTATCGTGATTACTTGCAAATGCGTACCCAGCTGCAATTGAGCTAACATTCGCACCATGCTCCCGTAAAAACTCAACAGCATCGTGTTTATTTTCAGAAGCTAATTTCCCTGCGGCGGGAAAAAAAGGGAATGTTTTTTCAGGATATTCCAGCCATTGCCCTTTTTTGATAGCTGTTGTATTTAACGCCACTGCAGCCTGATATATAGTCGAAAATTCGTTCACAATATTGACTCCAAATGAAACGTTAGTCTGTAAAGTATAGTATATTTTCGAATTATCGTAGGGGGTAAAGAGGGCTTAATGTGACTCAGCAAGCGTAGGTTGGGCCGTTTCGCCCCAACACATCCTAATTGATATAATATAGGCTTTTGTGGTTCTAGAGTGGAGATGTTGGGCCGAACAGCTCAACCTACGCGCGTTACATTTGATAAGCCATGCGCGCATCTATTTGTTGCAAAACGTTGTCTGTACCACACATTACTTCCGGAGTTTGGTCACTCGTATGGGTAAAAAATCTTAAACGATGTCTTGCATGTTGGGGTTCTGATTTTCGAAGAATCTCTAGGATCGTAGCTTCATTATAAAACTCTTGGTTTTGTTGTAAAAGCATATTTAACGCTGTAATCGTATAACTCTGATGCTGACCGAATAGACCGTGTAATAGGATATTCCAAAACCAACCTAACCAGGATTTAGCTTGATAGGTTCCTAATGCCTGAGTTAATTCAGTGTGTTCAATGACTCTCGTATCGCGCTTTGGTGCACTTTTTTTCATCGTGACGTCATCGATTTCTTTTTTCAAGTAAGCAAGCATGTCATCATGTGATTTTAATGGTCGATGCTTATCTGTTCCAAAACCACAAAGATCTGGGTTTAAGTATAAGAAAACCTGCAAAAAGATATCCGACTCGATAAAAATATCTTGCTCATAATAACGTAATAACGATAACAATATTTCTTTAAGATCAGCTTGTGTCCCGCTCAATATCGTGGGGTGCTGTAATAACGCGTTAGTTTCTTCTATTTTAAAACGTCGTAGTCTATCTTTTAAGTCAGCCAATGTGTTGGACACAGCATGGGTAATCGAGCCTTGATTGTCATAACGTTCGCTGGTCATCATAAAATAAATCTGGCGAGGAGAAAACCCACCGCTGCCTACTTTACCCAACGGATAAAGAAAAAAATCATAGGGATATTGTGCTCTTATAGGGACATTAAGACAAAAAAATGCAGCATCATTAAAATTTGTACTTTTTTCATGATAGCTTTGATACGCCTGATGGGTAAACTCTTTGAGTTCTTGATGAAAACGTGTACATATAAAATGCGTATCTTGATCAGGGTCAAATCGAGGTGTTGAGGTAGCGTGTATTAGCCCTTTTAAGTGCACGTCATATGGCCTACCAAAATTAGCCAAACTACATGCATCACCATGTTGTGCCGGTGAGCCATTTAACATTTCTTGTCGGCCACGTTCTAAGCCAACATGCCGATAACACAACGATTTTGCTCTAAAAAAACTCAAATCATCCAGATCAAACAAAGGAAGGTTGGCTATTTTTTCATTATATTGCAGGCATGATTGGTGTATGTTGTCCACAATATGGATCAGTTCCGCGCAAGTATAATGCGTGTTGCGAGATATATTGCGTTGATACCAGTACAGAATCCCATCCGTTGTGGAAAAATCTTTAAGCATGTGTTCATTTGCGGTTAACAGGTCCAAAACCTGTGTGGGGGTTGCCGCTGAGATGATTGAATCAAGAATTCCGTTTTTTTCTTGATAGTTTGATGCTCTTGGATGAAGGTTTGCGCGATAAGTAGCACAGAGCCAGCTAATGTTACGCATGGCTAATTCATGCGTTTTAATTGGATATGTGTCATGATCAGTGTTTTCTTGCATTGGTGACTCGCTAGGACTGATGAGGCCGTGTTGAAAAAAACTAACAACCATATTGTATAATAATTCACCAATGATGTCAATGCAGTACTCACCTTATGTATCACTTAGGATGTTGGGCCGAATGTGTCATCTAACGAAGTAATTTGTATTAATAATAATCATATTGAGTTTTATTAATAAATATTTTACAATGCATAAAATTTTGATATTGAAAAGCTATTATGAGAACACTCGAGGAACATCAAGAGCAATTGGATCTTTTGATAAAGGCTCTAGAAGCAAGCTTAGTGCGGCTTTTATCTAAAAAAAAGGGGAAAGCTGTCAACACAGCCATCTATTTGCACTGTGCTATGATAGTATTCTACAAAGATTTTCAAAAAATATTGTGTAAGCAGGAAACAAATCCCATCGAGTTTTTAAATTTAGCGCATTTATATGACGAATTTACTTGTACAGGTCTTTTTAATTCATTGGACGTGCAATATCAATTCATCTCTCCCGCACATGTAACCTCACCAGAGTTATTTTTTCTGGTCAAGCTTAGCACTGTGATTATGTCAGAAGCGCAAAATACTCTAAAAAAACTTGATGATAAGAAAAAAAATTTTGATACGAGAGGGCGTATACTTCTCATAAGCGCGATCTTAACAATGGTAGC
Source organism: uncultured Legionella sp. (assembly GCA_964494305.1). Classification (GTDB taxonomy): domain Bacteria; phylum Pseudomonadota; class Gammaproteobacteria; order Legionellales; family Legionellaceae. The sequence goes on from CAZBSX010000098.1 coordinate 2,981, forward strand.
CTTGAAGCTTATCGAAGCGGTATTTCCTACGTTCATAGCGTTGCCTGCACTGATGCCGTTCATCATAGGCGTTATTTTTCTGCTCCTTTTAGGAGCCGGGGTCTCTTTGTGCCAAGGCGTGTCAACTTATAAACACAGTTTGAAAATACAATCAATGTTTTCCACGCTTTGGCAAAAGGAAAATTTAGATGATTTAGATAGGGAAATTAGGAGAAAAAAAGGCTATATCCAGGTGGAACCAAATTGTGATATACCCCCCATTCCGCAGTTACTCAGAGACAACGAGTGTGGAAAAAATACGTTCAGAATAGTGCAACCGCTATTTTTTAACTTAGATAAAAAGTTAACAATAGTTCAAGAGGATCTTGGATTGACCTCGAGGCCTGTAATATAAGCTCATTAGCCATTATCCTCTGTAATATTGAATATTCGTTGTAGGTTGGGTTGCTCGCTCCGTCCTACAAAAAATTGAGTGTAACAAATGGTGTACTGAATAAATATGTGAGTCCTGCAGTGCAAAGGTAAGGGCCAAATGGAATCGGATGGTTGCGATTTTTTTTGTTGATCCGCAAATAGACCGAGCCAATGGTGATGCCAAGAACACATGCGATCATTAAAATAGGTGTGAGGGCTGTCCAACCAAACCAAGCACCAAAGGCGGCGAATAATTTAAAATCGCCGTGACCCATGCCGATTTTCCCAGTGCAGAGATAAAATACTTTGATCAAGAGCCATAAACTTACATAGGCTATCGCAGCGCTCCAAACCGCATTAGGCAGCGAACAAAATACGGTTTGGGTATTCACCAATAATCCGATCCAAAGCAAAGTATACGTCAGATTATCGGGAAGTAATTGGTGTTCTAAGTCAATCATACTCAAACAGATGCTCAACGCAATAAATAATAACACGGCGATCAAGATGGGATGGCAGCCAAACACATAGAGGGCTGCTAACGATAAGAGGAGGGTTAGTGCTTCTACCAGTGGGTAGCGCCAAGAAATAATATGGTGGCAGTGATGACACCGACCTCGCAGTAATAGGTAAGACAACAACGGGATGTTGTAATACATTGGAATGGTCTTTTTGCAGTGCACACAATGTGAGCGTGGGAAAAATAAATTCAATGAAGAGGGTGCCTCGCTATCACATGCAACAGAGCGCTCTAACATCAGGGGTAGACGATATATGAGCATGGATAATACTGATCCAACCAGTAATGCGTAGACACAGTACAATACGATACACGTGATTGGATATGCTTCAACGAACGCTTGAATGGAATTCATAATAATGCCCCTAATTGAATCATCGGTAAGTACATACTCAAGATTAAGCCACCAATGAGCAAACCGAGCACGATCATCAAGATAGGTTCGATGTAGCGAGCGAGATGTTGGATGGTCTGCTCAATCGTCTGTGCATAATAATGCGCGAGATCGGCGAGTAACGTGGGTAAAGTGCCTGATTCTTCGCCAAGACCCAACATCTGTATCACGAGCTCAGGAAATAGTCTGGTTTGCATTACTGCGGATCGCATACTTTCTCCCTGCTGTAATGCACTGCGTATGTGTAAAAACGCCCGTTTATAGTACGTGTTACCTGCGATAAGTGCAATCCATTGTAGTGCATCAGGCAGCGGAAGGCTAGCCTGGCTAGCGATGGCCAATGCATGGAATGAACGTGTCATATACAACGCACGATATAGCGGCCCGATACCAGGTAAATGCAATAGCCATTTATCTCTCAAGTGCCGTAAAGTCGGAAAATGACGATATGCGGTTCTGATGTATACAATACTCAAACAACTGATGCCAAGTGCTAATAGACCGTACGTTTTAATCCAAGCCGCTAGAGCCAGTAAGCAGAGTGTGGCCCAGGGTAAGGGTGCTTGGACATGTTGAAATAAGGATTGAAGTTGAGGGACTACTGTGAGTAACAAATAAACGGTAACGATGCTTGTGATCCCAAGGACGGTGATGGGGTAAATTAATAAGGTTTTTAATTGTTGTTTTAATGCGATATTTTTAGATTGGGTTACAGCAATTTGTGCAATCATGGCACTTACGTTTCCACTGCGCTCACCCAAATTGATCAATGCGCAAACGAGTGAATCAAAGCACGATGGATGCTTTTGTAATGCCTCTGCAAAGCTTGACCCCGATTCTAGATCACATTGGATATTGTGCATCATAGCAAGCATTTTGGGATGTGTTTGACACGATGCCAGAATGTGTAATGCTTGAATTAAAGAGAGACCTGTATGCATCAGTCGCGACAATTGTTGCATCCAATGGGCGATGTCACGCGGTTGCAGCGCTCGAGTCCAATGCCGTGGGTGGATGATGAAGCGCACGACGCTTATTTTTCTCATGTCTTTAAGTGAGGGCATTGATTTCAGCAAAACTTGTCACTCCTTGTATGACTTGAACTAATCCTGCTTGCTGCAGTGTGAGCATTCCTTCTTTGGCCGCTTGTGCACTGATCGTAGCAACCGATAATTTGGGGTGCGCGATCATGTCTTGTATGGTCTCTGAAATAGGCATAACTTCAAAAATAGCTTTGCGCCCACGATATCACTGATGACAACGGTGGCATCCTTGGGATTGATACATAACGTCACCATTGGGCATCTTAGTTGGCGTTTTGCAATAAGAACAAAGAATTCGAATTAAACGTTGCGCAACAATGAGGGTCAAATTCGACATGAGTAGAAAGGGTGTAATGCCCAATTGTTTGAGACGTCCCAAAGTTTGAACGCAATTTTGAGTATGGAGGGTCGATAAGACCAAATGCCCTGTGTGTGCGGCTTTGATGGCCATATCAGCGGTTTCGGAGTCACGGATTTCTCCGACCATCATGATATCGGGATCTTGGCGCAGGAACGTCCGTAATACTTTGGCAAAAGTCAGTCCAATTTTAGAATTAATTTGGACTTGATTGATGCCAGATAATTTGATTTCAACGGGATCTTCGACACTGGAAATATTTTTTTCTCCGTTGTTGAGATGGTTTAAGGCCGCATATAACGTCATGGTCTTACCACTTCCGGTTGGTCCAGTCACTAAAATAAGACCTTGTTGACGGTGAATCGCTTGTAAAAAACATCGCTGATCTCGTTCTGATAATTCCAATTGCTCAAGATCTGGTTGAATGATGCCGCTGTTTAAAAAACGGATGGCAATTTTTTCGCCATGAATGGTGGGACAGGTGCTGAGACGACAATCCATGGTTTGAGTAGGAAGATAATCCAAACTAAAACGCCCATCTTGCGGTAAACGACGCTCTGTAATATCAAGATCGGCCATGATTTTTAAACGTGCGGCAATCCGCGTGGTAGCGATTTGAGGCGGACGTGCAA
>CAZBSX010000099.1:0-6299 GCA_964494305.1 uncultured Legionella sp.
TTTTTGTAATTTATTTGCAGTGGTTAAAATATATCAAGCGGCGCTGGCTGCTGGTATCAAGCCAATTTTAGGGTGCGATCTGTTATGTTGTGACCCGAAATCTCCCGAACAAACGTTTTCTTTTGTGTTGCTCTGCCAATCAGAATTAGGGTATCGCAATTTGACACGCCTTGTCTCTAGAGCGTATCAAGAAGGGCAATACCAGGGGCAACCTCGAGTGCATTATGAATGGTTAGCTGACAGTATGGAAGGGTTATTGGTTCTTTCTGGGGGTATGTCAGGCAATATCGGCCAGGCGTTACAGCACCAGGACATTGCTCTCGCCGAGCGCTTGGCAAAAGATTGGGTGGCTTTATTGGGCGATCGATTTTATCTGGAGATCACGCGTACTCATCGGCCAGGAGAACATGAATACAATAATCAATTGGTTGCGTTGGCTGATCAATTACGCATTCCGATTGTAGCGACCAATGATGTCCGATTTTTAACAGCGACAGACTATGATGCGCATGAAGCGCGTGTATGTATTCATGAAGGGAGCACCTTAGCGGATGAACGCCGTCCTAAACGATACTCTGACCAACAATATTTGCGAACCAGTCGTGAAATGGCGACTTTATTTGCTGATTTGCCCCAAGCCTTGCAAAATTCGGTGGAAATTGCAAAGCGATGCACTGTCCAATTGACGTTGGGACAATATTATTTGCCCAATTTTTCTACGCCCAATGGAGCGTCAGTAGAGGCGTATTTAACGTTGTTAGCGCAGCAAGGGTTAGCGCAACGAATGCTGCATTTGTCATTCGAGGGTGAGCGTACGCAAGACGCATACTTACAACGGTTACAAATCGAGCTTGATGTGATCAACCCCATGGGGTTTTCCGGATATTTTTTGATTGTGGCTGATTTTATTCGATGGGCCAAATCGAATGGGGTGCCGGTAGGGCCGGGTCGGGGTTCTGGTGCCGGGTCTTTGGTCGCGTACGCGTTGGGAATTACCGATTTAGATCCGCTGCAATATGATTTACTGTTTGAACGTTTTTTGAATCCAGAACGCGTATCGATGCCGGATTTTGATATTGATTTTTGTATGGAAGGACGGGATCGCGTTATTGAATATGTGGCGGAAAAATATGGCCGCGCAGCAGTATCTCAAATTATTACATTTGGCACAATGGCAGCCAAAGCCGTGGTGCGCGATGTGGGGCGTGTCTTAGCGCATCCCTATGGGTTTGTGGATAAAATTGCGAAATTAATTCCTTTTGAATTGGGGATGACGTTAAAGGAGGCTATCAAACGAGAACCTGAACTTGCTCGACGTTATCAGGACGAAGAAGACGTCAAAGAATTATTAGATTTGGCATTATCTTTAGAAGGTATTACTCGCAATGCCGGAAAACATGCGGGAGGCGTTGTGATTGCACCGTCCGAACTCACTGATTTTACGGCCATTTATTGTGAAGAAGGGACCAATCAATTGGTGTCTCAATTCGATAAAGATGATGTGGAATCCGTCGGTTTGGTGAAATTCGATTTTCTTGGGTTACGTACCCTTACGATCATCCATTTGGCGTTGGCTACGATTAATCGCGACCGACAAACGGAAGGGCAGCCCCCGATAGATATTGCGACGATTTCATTAGACGATAAAGCCAGTTTTACCCTGTTAAAACAATGTCAAACTACAGCTGTGTTTCAGCTGGAATCACGTGGAATGAAAGATTTGATTCATCGTTTGCAGCCAGACACGTTCGAAGACGTGATTGCCTTGGTGGCTTTATTTCGTCCGGGTCCGTTGCAATCTGGGATGGTCGATGATTTTATTGCATGTAAGCACGGATTGGCAACCATCATGTATTTGCACCCGGATTTAGAGCCTATCTTAAAACCGACCTATGGTGTGATTTTGTATCAAGAGCAAGTCATGCAAATTGCGCAAGTGTTGGCAGGCTATACCTTAGGTGCTGCAGATTTGTTACGTCGTGCAATGGGCAAGAAAAAACCTGAAGAAATGGCGAATCAGCGGACAATATTTACGCAAGGTGCGCTACAGCGTGGAATCGCTTTGGAAACGTCGACGGCGATTTTTGATTTGATGGAAAAATTTGCAGGATATGGATTTAACAAATCGCATTCAGCTGCATACGCGATGATTGCTTATCAAACGGCGTGGCTAAAAGCGCATTATCCAGCAGCGTTCATGGCCGCTGTTTTGTCAGCAGATATGGATAATACCGATAAAGTGGTGGGATTTATTCAAGAATGCGCGCGCATGAATTTGACTGTTTTAGCACCATCTATTCAACACTCTGAATATGTCTTTTCGGTTGTGGATGCGAAGACGATTCGCTATGGGATGGGGGCGCTCAAAGGTTTGGGTCAAGCAGCAATTGAGACTATGATCGAAGAACGCCAAAAGCGTGGTTCTTTTTTAGATTTATTTGATCTGTGTCGACGGTTAGATTTACGTAAAATTAACCATCGCGTTTTAGATGTGCTCATTAGAAGTGGGAGCATGGATGATTGGGGCGTTGAACGAGCGATATTGATGCACAGCTTGGATAAGGCAATGACCTTAGGCGAGCGCCATTTACAAAACAGCCATACTGGGCAAAGTGATTTATTTGCGCTGCTCGACGAGCCAGCGACCGGCGCTGATGTCTATGAACTGTGTCCTGCCTGGTCGGTCATGCAACGCTTAAGTGCTGAAAAAGAAACTTTGGGCTTGTATTTGACGGGCCATCCTGTGGATCCGTATGAGCAGGAATTTCAAGCGTTTATTCAGCCTCTAGCGCAGTTGGCGCATCTTCAGAGTAAAAAAATATTGACCTGCGGCTTAGTCAGCCAAACTAAAAAAATTGTCACCAAGCGTGGCAAAAATTTGCTTATTTTGAAAATAGAAGCGGCACAGGCGAGTGTTGATGTTGTGGTTTTTGCTGAAATATTGGAGGGTAGAGCAGCCCCAATTCAGACGAATGATTTTATTGTACTCGAAGGGGAATTGGGTCAGGATGATTACACCGGCGGTTTAAAAATTATGGCGACGCACTTGTTTACTTTAGAAGAGGCTCGCTCAAAATTTGCACGATGCTTGCGCCTCCGGCTAGAGACTGCTGATGAAAAATTGATCCCGACAATAAAAACAATTTTGCAGGCGCATCAAGGTGATTGTATGGTGCAGATTTGTTATTCTAATGCTACAGCGACGGCAACGCTCAATTTGGATAAAATTTTTGCTGTCCGACCAGGGGATAATTTATTGACACTGTTACATGAAACGTTGGCACCTGAACGCGTAGCCCTTTGTTATGAATAAACTAGGACAATCCATGCATGTATTATTAGGGATAATGAGAGTAGTCGGACTGCTGTGGTGTGGGATAGCTGCGGCACTGGTCGCACCTAGTGCAAATCATTATGATCATGATTTTTGGTTGCCGCATTTCCATAAACAACGCTTGAGTTATTGTTTTTCAGATCAAAAAACGTGTGGCAAGCCAGTGGCGGATCGGTATTGCCAAAATTTGGGTTATGATCGAGCCGACCGAGAAACGATTCATTATAATGTCGGCATGACGGCGTATTTAGATCAAAAAAAATGTTGTCGTGGCTGGCGTTGCCATGGGTTTAAATTGATTCGTTGTAGTGCCAGAGCCTTACATCAGCCAACGCCTAATTATTATTATCGCTCGAAAAAATTTGTTTTACCCCGGGTTAGCCAATATCGGATTGATTGGTGTTACCAAAACGGTAAAGGTTGCGGTAAGCGCGCGGCTTATTCTTTTTGTCGACATATGGGGTATGAAAAAACAACACATTATTTGCCAGAAACTCATTTGGCTGCGACACGTGCGTTGGGTAACCAAAAATTGTGCTTCACGGATTGCAAGGGATTTTCGAGCATTACGTGCTATCGGTGAGTGGTAGAGTTTTTTTAGATACTCTATTATCATAGGGAGTCATTTTTCAATGAGAATAAAATAATGATGGGTTTATTTTCTAAGGGGCTGGCGGGTACTCAGACTGCCGAACTGGCTGAAAAAGACTACGAGTATGTTTTTGAAAATCTCCACGAACTCACCAACCCAAAAACTTTAGATGGGTTGGAACTATCATTATCGCTTCAAAAAGTGTACAACGATTTTCTCTCGTCTCAAGTAGAATTTGCTGCGCCAGTAAACGATGATACCATAGATGATGACGAAGACGGTTTTTGTCATATACCCAATCAAATTATCTTATCTCAGGCAGATCTTTTCACGGCAATCTCTTCAAACGAATCTCACGAAACTGCTGTGATAGAACAATGGTTGCAAGATGTTCGGAGGCTGAAAGAGCACTGCATTTTATCTGAGATGACTCCTATCGATATTGCCGAACTTAAGCAATGTGTTCGACATCCCTATTGTGCATTTTACGACGGAGAAGACGTTGTATTGCATGCTTACTATGATACGAAGACGGATATATTATTACTAGAAAGCTTAGTACCTGTGTCAATTGTTGATCCAATCAATGTGAGCTCTTTGTATTTAGTAGGTGATTTTACGTTACAAAATGTTCAACTTAAGCTTGAACATCGACTGTTCGTTCAAGGTCATCTTACGCTTAACGCAGTGGAGATTGATTGTGGGTCTTTGATTTGTTGTGGAGAAAAAATTCTCTGTCAACAGACTGTGTTAAAGAGTAAAGAACTCTTACTGTTAAAGGCGGAATCCCAGTTCGAGGATACAACGTTAACGGCTCAGTATTGCAAAATATTGAATCATCGTGCGATAAAAACGGCAACTATAACGGCTCCGTTATGTCAGATTAATGGGTCGGAAGCTGAAATCAATAACCTGCATCTTAAAACCGATACTTTGATATTACAAACAAAGAATAATCATGAACAGCAATCACTTATTTTCAATCAATGCAATTTGCAAGTGCAATACTTATTGGCACAAGGATTTTGTCAATTTTCAGACGCTACGATCAATACTGAGAAAGGGGCGTGTTTGTCGCCGGGCTTTTTTCTGTTTCACCAGGACAGCCGATGGACCGCGAAGGCCCCTGTGTATATTTTGAAAAAAGCGACGGTTAAAACAGATAAAACTGAGCAGCTCAAGCTCGATTATCTGATTATTTATGGTGCTCTAATTTTAACAAAAACGCGCTTACATTGTTGTTACCTACAACAGTCTGGACAATTGTCATTGCACGAGGCTGCAATAGAAACTGACTCCTTTGAGAGCTTAGGCGGGGCACAGACTGTTTTTCAGAATAAAGTGACTATTGACGTTGGCACGATGAGAATATATGGCATACTGAGTAGTCAATTACCCACTAAAACAGGGCAATTAACCATTAGAGCGAAGGTAATCAAAATATATAAAGACGGTGTGCTAAAGACGCATACGTTAGATATAGAAGCGAATACGTTGATCAATAAAGGTTGTATCTTGGTTCATCAGACAGCGACTCTAAAAATTCGGCGTATTTTGAATCAGAATCGCTTAGAAAGTGCTACATTGATTATTAATGGTAATTTTTTAAATCTTTTCAGAGTGAGTGCCACAAAAAAATTGACTGTTTCTGAGGGATTGGTGAGTTTCAATGCGGGGTTCATGTTTGCTAACAATCCAATACTCATTAATAAAGCAAGCGGCAATATAGGCGTATTTCTTCCGAATTTTTCTGCAAATATCAAAGATATTGGGACTGCTTCCAACGCATGGACAGTCACAAAAACTGTGGCGCCCGTTTGCATACCCTTCAGTTTTGTTGTGACTTCTCTCGCGGAAATGACGTATGATGCTATTCGCAGAGGTCCCTCTGAGCAACCATTGATGATGCAAATTTTTGCCAATGTAACGGATTGTCTTGAAAAAAGCAAAACACTGATTTTGCCAGAAGATGAATGGGCACAAGCACTGCTCAAAGGATTGCTTACATATTTACATGATTCTAAACCTCGTATTGAGAGCAGTAATGAACAATTACACGAATTATTGACGGGATTGAGCTTGTTTTTGAGTAACACGAAAAGATTTTTCCCACGTCAGATTTACCTTAACTTAGAACAAGCCCTGAAACCAGCCATGATAGCTCACTACAGTACGAGTGAACCTTTATCTGAGACAGCGCCGGAATCTTTTATTATTTGACTCAGTATAGATCAGTTCTGATGATACTAGATTGTGCTCAGTATGACGTCCAAGATAAGTTCTGGAGTAGAGCTTGATTTAAGATTTTTTTGCAATATTGAATTTGAAATCAGGTAGGAAATTTTTGAGGATCTCAGAAAGAAGCTCGGGGGA
>CAZBSX010000100.1:0-6285 GCA_964494305.1 uncultured Legionella sp.
TTTGATATAAACCGTTTTGTTGAACTCTAAATGTTGTGCATTCCCATTACAAACAGCGTCGAATAAAAACATGGGTTGATTCGGCTCAAACGTACCATCACAGGTTTTGCTTTCATGTGCATTGATCACACCCAAACACGCATCAATTGGGTAAGCATATTGTTGATGCAGGGTCACATAACATTCATGAGGAGTATTGTTAACAAATTTGTGTTTGATATAGCCGAAATCTCCGGCTAAAACCGTTGTTGTTCCTAAACATAAGGCACCCACCAACAGCGTATTGCATAACCGCGACAACATACAATCATCCTCTCACACAAAATGAAAAGGATTCTACTAAAGTTGTATTTTTTTAACAATGTGATTTTAAATTATTTATGTGTTAGATCATACAGGGCATGCGGATGTTGTGTGATAAACGCCCAATATCGATCACCATAGGACCAATGCCAATATTCCGTCGGGTAATTCACAAATCCTTCGGCACTTAATGCATTGGCCATAATCTGGCGATTTTTTTGAGCGTCAGGAGAAATGATATGCGACGCGCTTAATGACAACACCCCGCCCTCATCTGTCATCCAATCTTTGGGATGAATACCCATATCCATAGCATTGCCGTGATCATCGAGCAAATAAACATCTATGGCAGCCCCAGTCGCATGAGGGGGGATATTATCCGATCCATCTTGATTCACCACTGGGGAAACCAATTTGGTCGTTTCATAAAATACCTCGGTTTTGCTCCAGGTGGGATTCTTATTTGCTACGTTCGCATAGTGTTTATCAAAAATCATTTTTTGTAAGGCAAGACTTCGATACCCTTCATAAAGACAAAAATGATATCCGGGCGGTAATCGCTTTTGGGCTGCAGCCAGTTTATGGTAAAGCGTTTCACGCAAAAATGTATAATCTTGATTATTTGGAATTTCTGGCGAAGGACCAATCGCAATCAAGGTCTGATATTTCAAATCAATGAGCGGCTCATCACTATGCGCAATTGGAATACGTAATATTTGAGGATCTGCAATTAAAGTTACGGCCTCTGTCGCAGCCAACGCCATTGTCGTCATCCAAATTCCTAAGAGTACACTGAATAGATTACGTTGCATTCAAGAATCCGCCAAATCATCCGATATATATAGTATCGAAACTTACCATAGACTTCTATATGTCAGAGCTCAGTGAACACATCAAAATCGCAAAATTCAAAATTGGCGACCAGGTCATTCACCAGCATCAAGGGTATCGTGCGGACATCATTGACGTGGATCCGTTGTTTCAGGCTTCCGGACGCTATAATCCCCAGGCGTATAAGCACCCATTTTCTACGCGTAATCCATGGTATCGCTTATTAGTCGATAATAGCCCACAACAAACCTATGTCGAAGAACCCTTGCTCATCAAAGATGAGAATCCACAAGAAATTTCAAACCCGTTAATCAACCAATATCTCGTGCATCATGAAGGACGCTATTCTAGTAGCCATGCTGCGCATTGAAGAGGGCTCAATGTTCAACTGGTCTGACGGACCATAACAATTAAAAAGGCGACGAATACGATCAAAACGATAGCTAACACCCCCATGGTCAAGGAACTTTTACTCAAATTTTCTCGACTAAATTGCTCCGGTCGCGTGCGAATCATCCGATAGAGCAACCATACTACGAATCCTGCACCAACTAGACCTAAAATTTGATAAAATGTTCCCATGGATCTCTCCCAAAAACTATCGAGACAGCGTGTCCGCCTCACCACAAATGCGTTCATTGACTATACGAAGGCGAAGGCATCCGAAAATATTGCACTCAAATCCAGACCCTCTTGCAACAATTCATCACGCATGGCATACATTAACTCAAAAGGGCCCGCCATCACAACTTGCCAATGTTGTAAATCGCGCTGATGGGCCTGTAATACAAACTTGATCAAAGCAGATTGATTCGTCGGTGAAATATGCGGAAAATAGCGAAAGTCGGCACGCTGGGCCTGCCAGTTTTGTAATCGTGCTTGATCGTACACATCCTCTGCCAGCGCCACCCCCCAATATAATTCAAAATGGCGTGGATCCGATTGCCATAATAGCTGATCAATCATCGCCCGAATGGAGGAAAATCCAGTGCCAACGGCTAGAAATAAAATCGGCTTATGCACCTGCAAATGACTTAGGTCACAGACGCCATAGGGCAACGACAGTGCCAATGGGTGTTGATCAGACCATACTTGCGTAGCAACACGATGGCGTACATGCAATTCATAATACTGCCCCTGAGCAGGGGCGTTGGCAATTGAGTAATAATGATCACCCTCCGCACTATGAATTTGCAAATACTGGCCGGCTTGATAAGGAACGAAATGTTCTGGTTTAAGAACATACTGCCAAATCGTATCATTGAAACGTGACATAGAAACAATCTTGGCCTGCACTTTTTCTACCATGAAACAGCAAATCCTATTCTTGACGTTTCATTGCATCGAAAAACTCGGCATTGGTTTTATGATTCTTCATACGTTCCAACAAGAATTCAATAGCATCACATTCATCCATAGACTGGAGAATTTTACGCAGAATCCACGTACGTTGTAGATCTTCTGGGCTTAACAATAAGTCTTCACGTCGCGTACCCGAGCGGTTGATATTGATGGCAGGGAATACTCGTCGCTCTGCAATATTACGGCTAAGATGAATTTCCATATTACCCGTACCTTTAAATTCTTCATAGATTACTTCGTCCATCTTGGAGCCGGTATCCACCATTGCCGTAGCAATAATGGTCAAACTACCACCTTCTTCAATATTACGTGCAGCACCGTACAAACGCTTAGGCCGTTGCAGTGCATTCGCATCAACACCCCCAGTTAATACCTTGCCTGAAGATGGAATCACTGTATTATAAGCGCGCGCCAGACGCGTAATAGAATCGAGTAGAATGACAACATCCCGTTTATGTTCAACTAAGCGCTTGGCTTTCTCGATCACCATCTCAGCAACTTGGACATGGCGTGTAGCAGGTTCATCAAACGTGGACGCTACGACCTCTCCTTTCACTGAGCGCTGCATTTCAGTCACTTCTTCGGGGCGCTCATCAATCAACAGGACAATCAAGAAAATATCGGGATAATTTTTTTCAATCGAATGCGCAATATTTTGCAGCATCAATGTTTTACCCGCTTTGGGTGGGGCTACAATCAACCCACGTTGACCACGTCCAAATGGGGCGCAGAGATCGACAACACGTGCGGTCAAATCTTCCGTACTACCATTGCCTTGCTCCATCACCATTCGCTCTGAGGCAAATAATGGTGTTAAATTTTCAAATAAGATTTTGCGTTTGGTGTTTTCTGGAGAATCATAGTTAATTTCATCGACCTTTAACAACGCAAAATAGCGTTCGCTGTCTTTGGGAGGACGAATTTTCCCAGAAATGGTATCTCCTGTACGTAGTCCAAAACGCCGAATTTGACTTGGCGATACATAAATATCATCCGGCCCAGCCAAGTAAGACGCGTCCGAAGAACGCAAAAACGCAAAACCACCTTCGGTAATGACTTGCACAGTTCCATTGCCATATATATCTTCACCCTTTAACGCATGGGTTTTTAAAATGGCGAAAATAATATCTTGCTTACGCATATGAGAAACATTCTCAACACCCATTTCTTGGGCGATATTAACGAGATCAGCAATAGGCAATTGCTTTAGTTCACTAAGATTCATAGGGCTCACTTGAAGTTTTGTTATAATGATTGATTGTCCAGAGAAATTTTTTCATAGAAATTGCAGCTAATGTTTGAATCAACAACGACTATTGTTCATTCGAGCAAGCTACAAAGAGCATACCAGCGGATTTAACCTGCGCCAAGTTTTGATTAAAACCAAGTAGGTACCCACAAACACATCGTAACATACTCTTTTAGTAAAAGCTATACTTTATGCGGTTGCTCTGGCGCGGTACGATCGGATCATCTGCCGGTAATCCCTCACCCAGACACAACGCCAACATAGTGAGAAAAAAGTAACCACATCCTGAATAAAAAAGTAAAGAATCCGTATAAGACCCTACTAAAAATGGAATGAGTAAAGCGAGTGCCATGTTGTTCAATTTAGGAAGGCGTAAACTCGCGACGCATAAGCTCACTAATAAACCGGCATATAACAATAAACCCGCTATCCCAAATTCTGCCGCAATCAGCCAATATTGATTATGCGGTTCGCGTGCACATTTCTCCCATGCAGGTATTGGATTCCTCTGCTCAAAATAATACGTGAAACTTCCGGTGCCATATCCAAAAATAGGACGTTCCTTGACTAAGGTATATGCAAAATCTTGAAATTGTAGTCGATAACCGAGGGGCGTTCTTTTGCGATCAGCCCGCATCAATTCAATGTCTCTTTTCGCCTTTTGATACCGGTGAGCCATCATAGGACTTTGCTGTAGAGTAACCATACCAAAATGCAACAACCCCAATAAAAGCAACACTCTACGCCAAGCTTTAAATTCTTGAATAATCAGCAAAGTCATGAGAATAAAATACATCACATACCCGGTGCGACCTTGGCTAACAAATAAAAGTTCGTAGGTAAATATGAGCCATAATAGCGTGTATAATCCGCGTCGCGTAGCACGTTGCAATGCAAATGAACCCGCGAGATAAGCAGCAAACGCCATCATATGACCGGTAATAATATGATTACGAAACACACTTCCTGCCGGCAATTCCGTATAAATTATGCCCCAATTCATCCCATAAGCAATTATAGCAGTAATGAACATAGCCAGTAAAAAAACCTGCAAACCCCATTCACGCGTCCGGGCTACACCAAACCCTAACGTCAATACCGGTAACCAAAGCAATTTCGAATACTTCTCGAATACGTATCCTTTTACAGCCCAAGATGCAGGACTGATAAAACACGCACATCCGACCCATACCAAAAAAACGCCGATCAGCCACACCCACGGTTGGCGTAACACAGCAGAGACTTGATAGGCATGACAGCGGTAAGCAAAAATTGCGAGCACACTACTGACTAATGCAATGCTTTTTAAACTACTGCTCAATGGGATAAAAAAAATTAAAGCCCAAAGTGCCAGGTCGGTCATTTTTGCACGTCGATACCATGGGGTTTGAATCGAAGGCGCTCCCTGTGTTATATCCATTTCCCGCTACCACCCTAATGTTTGAGTTACACATCTCAATACCGTATCCACTGGAATACTCGCTAATCCCAAGGTTGGATTTTCCATGTCTTCGGCACGAATCACCCGCGCTTGGTCTTTACTTACGTAAGGGCCACAATCATCGGGGTGTAAATCGGAAAACAACGTGACTAAAGGGGTCCCTAATGCTGCCGCCAAATGCATCACACCCGTGTTGGCCACTACCAACAGATTAAGGCGCTGCACATAGGCCAAATAGGTTTGAAAATCCGAAGGTAACGGCAGTAACCTTATCGTCCCCGCGCTCAAACGTACCAGCTCTTCTCCAAGCTTTTGCTCTTTGGGCAACACATTGACTACAATGTTAAGATCAATGTGCTGTCGCTTTGCCAACACCGTCAATCGTTGTGCCAATCGGGCAAAATATTCTTTTGGCCACATACGGTGCCGCATTTCTTTTTGTCGACCCCATTTACCCAGGCCGCTATAGCCTGGATGCAATCCAATCAAGACTGCATTCGGTCTAATACCGTGAGTCGCCAATATAGTTGTAAGAGCCTCCTGCTTACATTCAGACAGCGGAAGATACACTTGTCCTTTTTGAAACAATTGTGGCGCTATGGTCGGAGAAATCAACCGTAAACAGCGCGTGGCATAATGGAGCATGGTGGATTGCGACGCTAAAATTTTTGCCTCTTTAGGCAACCAAGCCATATGCTTTTTCTGCGAACGAAAACAAAAAATGTGATCGAACGCAACTTGTGCAATAAACCGCTTGACGCGTATCGTGTCGATAGGGCGATAGATTACGCCATTGCGATACACAAAAATTCGTTGCGGATCAATCCCAACCAACGGCAATAAACGCAACCCATCTGCGCTTGTTATGGCATACAATTTCGCCTGCGGATATCGTTTTAAAATTTCACGAATCGCGGGCAAAATGAGAACCATGTCTCCCATCCGCCCAATACGTAACAGCAAAATATTCATGCTTACCCTCAATCATTCTATCCGCTCTGAAGCGACATTTTTTGCACATTTTAATTCATTTTTAAAAACTTAGAAACTCGCATTGTCGCCAAAAAACACGGAGCAGCGTAACGATCCAAGATTGAAA
>CAZBSX010000101.1:0-6180 GCA_964494305.1 uncultured Legionella sp.
AATGTAGAGGTAAAGCTTGAAATTCATGGTGCGTAAGAGGTATATACCACTATCGTAGGTTGGGCCGAGGCCCAACCAAGCATTGTTGTTGGGACAATACATGAAGATCTGAATCTTACATGTAACGTCCAACGGCACTAATTGCAGGTGCATTAGGATTAATGATGTTATCAATGCGTTCTGATAATGTCTCTACATCACGATTGAGTTCAATATTTGATGTTTTATCTAGTTCGGCTTGCTGTTGATCCCACGCTGCTTTTTTTGCGTGAGCACGTTGAGGCGCACGGCCTAGTTGTCCCATGATTTCTGAGGCAGATTTATTGTCAATAGGTTTTTTTTCTTCTTCGTGAGATGCGCGTGGGCAGGCGCAGATGTTAAATTTGATTCTATCATCAGAAAATCCCTTAAGGTGTGCTGCATAATAAAATTCTTCCATCATTTTTTTTCTTAATTTGGGATCAGTGATGTCTTCGAGGGTGAGCGTGATCGTGTCTTTGCTGGGATCTTTGCCATCTTGAATCCGCTTATTGATCAATACCATCATCTCTGCACCCATTAAGCGGTCTTGATAATGATGAAAAAAAGAGGAATGGGATGGGAATGAAAATTTTATGCCATCTGGGGTGGCGTCAAAACGCAAACCACTTGGTGAGATGAGCGTGCCACCCTGATTCATCAGAGATTGCCCATATTGAAACCAAGCATTTGCTGTTATCCATGAACTATCACGTGCAGGAAGATCGGCCGCATACTCTTCGAACGTAATATTGCGATATTTTCTTCCTTTGGTTGCTTGTCCAGTTCCGAGACCCATGGTCAAATTGGATTCTACAACTTTTTTCGATTTAGATTTTTCAGAAAATAATACGAAACTGTGTAATTCTGCTTCCGCTTGTTGCGTTGCCTTATTGAGATTGGAGAAATGACTGGGTGTGCCTTTGTCTGCTGTTTCGCCCTCTTTGGGTTTCGCGGGATCAATTCCCTTTTGAAAGTCTTTATCCAAACCCGCTTGCGCTTTGTCAAAAGCGTCGTTGATGTCTTTTTTTAAAGCGGTTTCTAATGCCGTAATCTCAGCTGGCGTGAACTGACCTGAAAGTTCGCGCATTTTCGCAGTGGCTAAATCGGTATCTGCTTTCTTTTTGCGTTTTAACTGCTCCAGCATCTCGGTATATTGCGCTTTGATATAGGCTGCAATCACTCGGGGATTATCAATCAGGTTCCCTTCTAATAATTCTTGCAGCGTATCCATGCGTTGTGTAAATAAATGAAGCTCGTCATCGAGTGCTCGAGTAGGGTGGAGATCAGCTTCAATGCGCGTGAGTAAGGTGTTTTTAGCGATTGCTGCAGAATCACGGGCACTTAGGCCAGGTTCAAGAGTTTGCTTGAGTGTTTCAAATCCAGTTGTACCGCGCGTTAACGTGTCGGTTAAATGCGTTTTAATCGATTGTTGGATTTTCTTAACAGGGTCATTCAGATAGGTGGTTTTGATCCCTGCGACATTATCTTTCAGTATTTTTGCACGTGCTTTTGGCGAGTGGAATTGTTCGATGGAGGTATCCATTTGACGTTCTAACAAATCAAATCCCAGCATACTTAGACCGTAATTTGCAAGCAAATACGCTGGGCTAAGGACGACATCAACGGGGGATTTGATGGTCTGGAGTTGTTCTTTAAACGATTTTGCTTTTGTACGTCCAGCCATGCCATTTCTCAGTTAAATAGAGACAATTTGTGCTAATTATAGCACAAATTGCCTTGATTTACCAAGCTGGGATCGCAGCATTTGAGAATAATTCTTTGGCTTTCTCGGCGACTTCGGGGCTGTTTAATGCGCTAACAAAGCGCTTGATTTGTTCTTTCTTACTGCTGTTTTTGCGGATCACAATCAAATTTGCATACGGTGAGGTTTTGGTCTCAGTAAATAAGGCATTTCGATTGGGGTGCAAGCCTGCAGGAATCGCAAAATTGGTGTTGATGACGGCAAGGTCAACATCGGGCAATACACGCGATAATTGTGCGGCATCAAGCTCGCGAAATTGATAATGCTTAGGGTTGGATCGAATATCAAATACGGTAGATCCACCCTGATTTTTGAGCCGAATTAATTTAGCTTTTTGTAATAATAGTAAGGCGCGTGCTTCATTGCTGGGATCATTGGGGATCGCAATGGTTGCACCGGGCTTGAGCTCTTTCAGGGATTTGATGGTATTGGAATAGATGGCCATCGGGTAGAGAAAGGTTTTGCCGATGACTTCCAAATTGTAATGATGCGTTTTTATCGCATCTTCTAAATAGGGTAAGTGCTGAAAAATATTGACATCCAACGTCCCATCTTGCAATGCGGCATTAGGTAGATTGTAATCACTGAATTCAATGATTTTGATGGTTAAGCCATACTGGGTTTGTGCGATGTTTTGCGCAAGTTCAACCAATTCTGTTTCTGGACCGGCCATTGTACCGACAATCAACGTATTGGGATTCGGTTTTTCACCACTGCAACTGATGATTCCGAGGCTCAGTATTATACTGGCTATGCAAACAGACAAAAAGGATTTTAACCAGGTCATCAATATATCTTCCTATCTTGTTTGTACGGCATGAACGCAGCGATCGCCGATCCATTGGAGTGCCTGCACAATTAAAACGAGAATCATAACAGTGATGATCATAATACTCAAATCAAACCGTTGATAACCATGACGAATGGCCAGATCACCCAGCCCGCCGCCGCCCACGGTGCCTGACATCGCAGAATAATTGACCAAAGTGATGGCAGTGACCGTAATGGCTTGAATGAGTGCTGGGCGTGCTTCAGGGATTAAAATATAGCGAATGATTTGCCAAGTGTTTGTCCCCATGGAAAACCCGGCTTCAAGCAATCCCGATGGTAAACCGCGATACGCGTTGTCGACTAAGCGTGCGAAAAATGGTGCCGCGCCCAAAGTCAGTGGCACAATAGCAGCATGAATGCCAATTGATGTACCCACGAGAAGCCGGGTAAGTGGAATGAGGGCTACCAATAAAATAATAAACGGAACCGAGCGGGCGATATTGATCAGCGATGAAATGAATCGAAATAAAGCTCGGTTCGGTTTGAGCATATGGCTACTGAAGAGCACCGTTCCTAAGGGGAGGCCCAACAGAATTGCAAACAGGGTACTGGCAATGACCATATATAACGTTTGTCCAGTAGCGATGCTGAGCTCATATGCCATGATGGTTGGCGACATATCCTAGGACCTCCACAGTTAAATTTGCGAGTCTACAGCGCTCTAAAAAGGGTTGCAGGTGACGATCATCCGCATGAAGCTCGACAATCAGTACGCCACAGGTTACGCCGTTAAAACGATCAATATTGGCTTTTAAAATATTGATATCCAAATGTAATTCGCGCGAGATCTGTGAAATAAACGGGCCCGTTGCGGTTTCTCCTTCAAAAAAGAGACGTAATAATGGACGGCCCGTGGGATCTGTGGTTAATTCGCGTTGCAGACAGGCCGGTAATTTAGGGCTTAATTGGGTATACAGCATTTTGCGGGCCAAACTTGTTTTATTTGCGAATACAGACGCTAAGTCGGACGATTCAATAATTTTTCCTGCGTCCATAATGGCCACGCGATGACAGATTTGTTTAATGACGTCCATTTCATGCGTAATGAGCACGATCGTGATGCCATATAATGCATTGATTTTATGGAGTAAATTTAAGATGGCGCTTGTGGTTTCTGGATCTAACGCAGATGTGGCCTCATCGCATAAGAGAATTTTCGGAGAGCATGCTAATGCGCGTGCGATGGCAACGCGTTGTTTTTGCCCACCACTTAATTGATCGGGATAGGCATGGGTCTTATCATGGAGTTCGACCAGTGGCAATAATTCACGAATTTTTGCTTCAATTTGCGCTGAATTGAATCCTTGAACTCGCATGGGTAATGCAATATTGTCGTAGACCGTTTTGGTCTGTAATAAGTTAAACTGTTGAAACACCATGGCGGTTTTATGGCGCACTTTTTGCAGTGCTGCACCATGTAATGGCACGATGTTTTGTTGATCAATGAGTACTTGGCCTTTATCGGGACGCTCTAGAGCGTTGATACACCGTAGTAAGGTCGATTTTCCGGCGCCACTACGCCCGATGATTCCAAAAATTTCACCTTCTTGGACCCACAGATTCACATCGTGTAAGACAACATGATCCCCAAAAGATTTGTATAAACTGCATAATTCAATCATTCATTTGAACCAAAAAGTAAATTATTATTTCTGAGCAGGTTTGAAAGGCCTCACTGCCCCACGTATTATACGCAAGCCACACAGATTCACAATCTCAGGGCTTACGCAAAACCTCGATTTCTTCGTTTCGTTTGCAAGTTACTTTACAAAGAGGAAACCGATCAGAGTTTGAGTTCAGGGCGATCCTTGAAATAAGTAAGCGCTTCTGGGTTGGCAATGGAATCTTTGTTTTTGACGGGCAAGCCTTCGACCACTTGGCGTACAGCGATTTCCACCAATTTACCGTTAATGGTATGTGGAATATCGGCCACTTGTAAAATGATGCTGGGGACGTGTCGAGGGGATGCGGATGTCCGAATCATCTGTTTGATGCGTTGTTGTAAGGCGTCGTTGAGTTGTAATCCCGGTTTGAGTTTGACGAATAAAACCACGCGAACGTCATCCTGATACGTTTGGCCAATGACGACAGAATCAAGAATATCGGAAATTTTCTCGATTTGGCGATAAATTTCTGCCGTACCAATGCGCACACCCCCTGGTTTTAACGTAGCATCCGATCGCCCATAAATAATAAGGCCACGATGCGCCGTAATTTCAGCAAAATCACCATGGACCCAGATGTTGGGAAATTTATCAAAATAAGCGCTTTTATAGAGCTTTTTGTCGGGATCATGCCAGAAGCTCACTGGCATAGAGGGGAAGGCTTGTGTACACACCAATTCGCCATGCTCTTCTAACACAGGCTGGCCGTCATCGTTGAAAATTTGCACTGCAAAGCCTAGGCCAATGCACTGTAGTTCCCCAGTGTAGACGGGTAAAATTGGGTTGGCGATGGCAAAGCACGCAATAATATCGGTGCCGCCCGATATTGAGGACACAGGAATATTGGCCTTGATCTGCTTCTGAATATACGTGAAATGATGAGGCATTAGGGGCGAACCAGTGGTCAAGATCAAACGTAAGTGATTGAAAGCGTGGGTGCTCAGCGGGGACAATCCTTCTTTTTCGATGGTTGCAATAAATTTGGCGCTTGTGCCAAATACAGTGACTTTTTCTTGTTCCAAGAGTTCAAATAAACTCATGGGATTGGGGTAACCAGGTGATCCTTCGTATAGGACGAGCGTGATACCTAGTGCTAGGCTAGAGACCATCCAATTCCACATCATCCAACCACAAGTTGTATAGAACAGCATTTTATCTTGAGATTTGAGGTCGCAGTGTAAACCAAGTTCTTTGAGATGTTGAATCAAAGTACCCCCTGCACCGTGTACAATACATTTGGGCTTGCCCGTAGTGCCTGAGGAAAATAAAATATATAACGGGTGCGCAAAGGGCATGGGTGTGAACGTCAAGGGTTGATTTGGAATGAGAAACTCCGCCAGTGCGATCGTTTTTGCCAATGGTTCGCGTGCAGGAGGTTGGGGTAAATTAGGGCAGATGATGATGTGGTTGAGGCTAGAAATTTGTGCATGAATATCGTTAATTTTATCGGTGGCGAGATGAATTTTACCCTGATACGTATGGCCATCACAGATAAACACTAATTTGGGTTCAATTTGTCCCAGGCGATCGATGATAGCGGCGGATCCAAAATCGGGTGAACAAGACGACCAAATTGCGCCAATTGACGTCGTCGCTAACATAGCGATAATCGTAAGCGCTGTATTGGGCATGATACCAGCGACGCGATCATGGGGTTGAATTCCGGCTTGGCGTAATCCTGCTGCACACGCAGCGACGCGTTGATAAAGATCGTGATAGGTGATGAGTTCGCGTCGTCCTAGTTCATCGTGGGTAATCAGAGCGGGATGATCATCACGCCGCCGCAATAAGATTTCAGCAAAATTCAAAGTAGCCCCGGTAAACCACTCAGCGTCCAACATATGGTGATAATTGTTCAGGATAGAAGTCGGCTCTGTAGTCAACGTAACCTTAAAAAAATCG
>CAZBSX010000102.1:0-6172 GCA_964494305.1 uncultured Legionella sp.
TTCAATTTATGCATTTTCTTTAGTAAGAATACATAATCTCTCTTTGCAGCAGCATGCGCCAAGCTGTACCCTTTTTGGTTTTTTTGCGCCATCAACATGGCTGTTCTACTTTTTTTATTTTTAAACTGATCTAAGGTTGCTTCAACAAATGCGAATTGCTTGTGTTGAACTGCAATCAAAAGAGGCGTATCGCCATACACATCCCTCACAGACACCCTACAGCTCTCTACCCCGTAGCCCTCCCCAGAGTGTATTCCAAGGAAATAAGTGAGCGTATCGATAGCACCATGTTTGGCAGCGTAGTGAATAGGACTCCAACCCGAATGATCAGCGTGATTCAAAGGAATGTGCAATTTACGCATTTTTTCTAATAAGCGAACGCAATTTCCTTGTGCAGCAGCATGCGCCAAGGTATACCCGTTTTTGTTTTTTTTCGCCATCAACTGGGATTTTTCACTTGGATCTTCAAACTGCGCCAGGATTTCTTCAACAAATGCGAATTGATTGTGTTGAGCTGCAACTACAAGAAGACTATTACCAGACGCTTTACAGCACTCAACCCCGTAGATTTTAATGAAGTAAGTTAAAACACGGATGGCGCCATGTTTGGCAGCGTAGTGGATAAACCTCCAACCCAAATGATCAGGCTCATGCAAAAGTATATTCAATTCGTACATTTTTTCTAGTAAGGATACACAATCTCCCTCTGCAGCAGCATGCGACAAACTAAACCTTTTTTTGTTTTTTTGCTTCATCAGCATGATTTTTTCATTTGAGGTTGCAAACTGCGCCAGGATTGCTTCAATAAATGCGAATTGATTGTGTTTAGCCGCAATCATAAGAGGAGTATCAGCAAACTCTTTCTCCTGAGGCGTATTGCAACAATCTTTCCCGTCAAGTCCAATCAAATACATTAAAGCATGGATGGAGCCGTATTCTGCAGCGTAATGGATTGGGAAACGACCAATATTATCAGGTTTTTTCGGAGAGATATTGAATGCGTTCAGTTGCTCAAATACTGAAAGATCATTGTTTCCCATTGCAGCAAAATGAAATGCATTTTGTCCATTTTTATTTATTTTGGCAATTAAATTCGCGTGATTGGACAAAATATATCCAATAATTTCTTTGTTAGCGTATTTCAAAGCATAGAAAAAAACATTTGTATTGTGACTTGATTGCGCATTGATTAGGCCGGGGTTTTGTTGAAGCAACCATTGAAATAATACGAGTCCACCATGCAATGTAGCAGTATGTAAAATACTCGAATTACCGTTATTTGCGTCTACCGTATTTAAATCGTAACCACTTGATTCTATTGCTTGTATTTTATCAGCGTCAGTTTTATTGGGGTCTTTAATAACATCTATCATATCAATCAATTTTGATATCCTGTAGATTAATTTATGGCGCATTGTAGCACAATTGACTTTATGTTCAAATGTTAGACAAAAAATGGATGCTATGGGTTACATTAACGTATTCCAAACAAATTGACTTTTAAATCTTGATCGTCTTGTTTCCGCGCCACCACAGTTTCTTGATGAATCAACGTGTACTGATGTTGATGACATAACGTCTGAATGTAATCCGCATGATGACAAAATCGCATACTTTGTTGGAGCGCCCAAGGTTTGTCTACGCTAATTTCGGTAGTAAACCAGAATACAGCATTGGGAGCCATCCGTGCGCGGATAGTACGAAACAACTCAGTCAACTCATCCAAATAAGGCAGCACATCGGCAGCAACAATCAGATCATAAACATCTGAGTTATTCTGTAAAAATGCCAATAATTCCGCTTCAATCAATGTATCATAAATTGCTTTTTCACGCGCAACGCTCAGCATTTTGGCTGCCAAGTCTACGCCCGTCAAATGCTGCGTCAATGGGCGCAAAATCATACCACTTAGTCCGGTCCCGCACCCAAGATCTAATGCTTTTGGATACGAACGAATATCGCTTTGATGCAATACATGCCATAACCGTTGAGGGACACCATACTCTAATACACCTTGCATATGTGCGTCATAGTTTACCGCGTAATGATTAAACAATTCTTGCACATACTCGTGACACGCCCCTTGCATTTGCGTATCGCCACGCAACGCCTGCAACATAAACTGTGTCGCGGGATCATGAGGCTGAACTTCAAGCGCGCGCTGCAATAAGTCACAGGCTTCAGGGCGATTACCCAGGCGCATTTGGATTGCGGCCAAATTACTTAAAGCCCCAAAATGACGCGTCTCCAATCCCAATACATGCTGAAACAATTGCGTAGCGCTAGAAAGATGCCCCAACCCCATCTGAGCTACGCCTGAATTATATAAATACTCTATATTGTTGGGCTCATCACGTAACAACCCAGTGTAATATTGTAAGGCTTGCTCATATCGATCAAAATGAATAAAGGTCGCGGCCAAATTATTGCGCGCTTCACGATGCTCATTATCCAAAATCAAGGCTTGACGGAAATAATCAATCGCAGCTTGCTCTCGCTTTTGTTTTAAGGCGATTGCACCACGATTCACCCATGCATCGACATGTTCGGGCATTTGACTGAGCAAATACTGCAATGCCGTTTCAGCGTCTTCTAAGCGGTCCATTTCTAAGTATAACGTACCCAAGTAAAAGTAGGCAGAATATTGTTCTGAATCTAAAGCCAAGACATTGCGAAATTGTTTTTCGGCAGCAGCCCATTCGCCTCGTTTGAGCAACAAAATACCCAAATTTAAATGGGCAGGCACCAACCCCGGGTCACTATGAACTGCGTGACGATAATGTTGTAACGCCAATAAATAATTGTCATTGGCCGCATATTCTGCCGCCAAATTATTATGCGCTTTGGCATAGCGAGGATTGAGACTTAATACCTGTTGATAATGTACTATGGCTTGTGCAGACTGTTGCACTCGTTTACAAATATAAGCACGTTGCATATGTAGATTAATTTCTTTAGGCGCTAACCTGAGTGCGTGCTCTAGTGTATCGAGTGCCAATTGCGCGTGGCCTGATTCCAATTGCGCAATGGCCAAATATCCCCAAATGGCCATTCGTTGTGGATTTTCTTGCAGTAAATTCTGATAAATTTGAGCGGCTTGCACATGATCACCTCGCTCTTGGCATTGCAGTGCGCGGTCAAACTCATGATTGGCTTGCGCTTTTGTAGGCAGCGTCTGAATAGGACTCATAAAAAACCGATTGCTAAGCTCATCTGATTCATCATACACTATCACGATTCATACCTAAACTCATCTATCGACGAATATTATGCATCATTCTAAACATATTTATCACCACGACGAACATGAGTTGCACGGCTATATCGCCTATACTGAAAAAGATGACCGACCCAAACCAGCCGTATTGATCGCGCACGACTGGTCTGGGCAAAATGAATTTTTTCAACAAAAAGCCCAGATTTTTGCAGAATTGGGCTATGTCGGCTTCGCCATTGATATGTATGGATTGGGGCAAACTGCAAAAACAAATACTGCCAAACAAGCCCTGATGCAGCCTTTAGCCCAAGATCGGTTATTGTTACGTACCCGGATTCAAGCTGCATTTGATACCGTGAGCGCTCTGCCCGAAGTGAATCGTAATAAAATCGCCATCATCGGTTATTGTTTCGGCGGATTATGTGCGTTAGATCTAGCGCGCAGCGGCGCCGAACTCAAAGGTGCTATTAGCGTTCATGGTTTGTTGCATAAACCTCCTGAGCTCCCCAATCAAACCATCACAGCCAAAGTACTGGCCTTGCACGGTTCCGAGGATCCTATGGTGCCTCCGGAGATGCTGACTGGATTCTGCCAGGAAATGACAGCAGAAAAAGTCGATTGGCAAGTCCATATTTTTGGACAAACCAAACATGCATTTACCAATCCGCATGCACACGACACCGAACTCGGTTTAATCTATTCTGCCGCCGCCGCACATCGCTCTACACTATTAATTGACGCCTTCTTAGAAGAAATTTTTGGCTAAGGTGGCAACATCACAGTGGGTTGCAGACTTGGCAACGGTGTTGATTCAAAAACAGCGCCACTGCGCCGTGGCAGAATCTTGTACTGGCGGTCTCATCGCTGCTGCTATCACCAATTATCCGGGAAGTTCTCAGTGGTTTGACTGTGGGTTTGTTACCTATTCTAATGCGTCCAAACAACGACTCCTGGACGTCCCATTCGAACTATTAGACCGATATGGTGCAGTCAGTGAGGAAGTGGTCCGTGCGATGGCTGAAGGCGTATTGCGCCATAGCCAAGCCCAGCTGAGCGTTGCAGTCAGTGGCATCGCAGGGCCAGAAGGTGGCAGCCCAGAAAAACCCGTCGGCACCATCTGGTTTGCTTGGGCAAGCCAACAATATCCAACGCAAGTCGCACATCATCATATCAATGGCAATCGAAGTGAAATTCGTCAAAACTGCGTTGATCTCGCGCTCGCTGGATTGATAGAACGCGCCAAGCTGTAGCACTATGGTTGGGCCAAGGCCCAACCTACGATAAATCAGCACCCAACATGCGATCGAGCATACCCTCAAGTCCTGGTTCTTTTGGTCGATATATCTGGAAATAAATTCGTTTTTTAAAGATCTAAAGTTTGACTACTTCAATATTCTGTACTATTAATGAACTATGTATTCAATATTTAATCACACTATAGGGATGTTTGCTTATGGCTCGCTCGAAACCCAAACGATCACCATCGCACGTGCCGCATAAGTCTTCCCATCATACGACAAGCAAAGTGTCGCACGCGTCACATAAATCATCATCGCATCACACAATTAGCAAAGCCTTGAGCAAAGCAGATCATAAGCTTGTCGAAAATTTTGGCCTGTCTCATCTAGAATTTCAACGTTACAAAAATTTAAATATTTTCAATCAAACCAAAATTATTGATCTCTTACGCGAACGAAAACGCTTAAATGATTATGTAAAAGACTACCTGCATGAAAAAATAAATCAAAAATTTGCTGTGTTTATGCAAATTTTTTTCCCATCTGAACACAGTTTAAAATACGCGTTACAAAAAGTTGACGAAATTGAACACACTATCAATGGGTATTTAGGTAATGGGGTAGCGATATTTGATAAAAACACGACTAAAAAAAACCGAGTGGAAATGCTCCTAGATGTCGCATACGCATACCAACACACGCTCTACAAAAAATTAGATAAAGCAGAAAAATTGGTGACAAAACTTGATGTCATCGAAGGTCTTGAGCAAAAAATTCATGAGTTAACTATGATCATTGACGAATTAAGCCTTCAAATGAAGCATGATGAATATCATATTCATGATAAACGTATTTTAATGATTCAAGATTCTGATCTCAATTATTTTCTCAATAAAGTCAAAGCCATTGGAATCAATGGCTTTCGACCCAAACTCACCAAAGATCAACCCATATTTTTTAAAATCAGCATCATCGGTGCTATCTATGAACGATTTGGCTCTGAAGACAGCTCAAGCAAAGGGCAAAAAACAGACTGGGATCAGGAAGAAAACGATGATGATCACAAACCTCGTAAGTCATGATCATAACTAGAAGTCATCGAAATTTGCTTAAACCCAATTATTGTACTATTTTTAATTTATAAGCGTAATTAATAATCATTAAATGGGTGAGAAAATGGATTTTAAATCTGAATTCGAACAATACAAGCAAAGTTCAGCAAAAATCACATTAGGGTTGGAGAAAGAATTACAATCTCTGCACCGAGAGATTGGGATATTGGATGATAAAATTATGCTTATCCAAAAACAAATTCAGCCTGATCTCGATAAACAACAGAAAAATACACAAGCGTTAAGTGAAAAAGAACAAACATTAGCACAATTAGAAACAACTCTATACGAACAAGAAAACTTACTACAAGCCAATAAGGTTATTCTAAAATTACACAAGGACATTGCTAAAAACCATAAAAACATTGACGCGTCTTTAACCGAACTACAAAAACAAAGAGCTGATGCGGAACAAGAAATCGTCCTCCTATTGCAAAAAGAACTAGAGGCCGCTGAAAACCCCGAGTATCAAAACAAATTGCGTATGGAACTTGAGCAACATAAAAAAGACTTATTTGATATTATTAATAAGATCGATAGAATTCAATCGATAGAAAGAAGACACAACCCCATTGTGAGGTTCTTTATCCAATTATTACGTTCAT
>CAZBSX010000103.1:0-6159 GCA_964494305.1 uncultured Legionella sp.
TTGAGACACAGTAAGATGTTGTTTGTCCAGATGAGCATCGAGCAATTTCAATACGATTTGTGCTCGTTGTTGATATAGGTCTTCTGAAAGATCCATAAAATATCATCTATTATTGGTTAATTTGTACAAACTATATTCTATACCATGTCTTACCTAATTAGCAAACGCTCTAAAATAGCCACAATGGGTTGCACAGCAGAATGGATATTCAAGGCTGCGATGGCAGCAAGAATCTGATCTCGGTTCGTCTGTACAGTGCGCAGCGTAGCAACTAAAGTCTCTGGATTCAAATGTTCATCTGCAATCACATAGCTCGCGCCTAAACGTTCAAAATAACGCGCATTTTCAATTTGATCTCCGCGACTTTGTTGACTAGATAGAGGAACCAAAATGTGTGGCTTAGCTAACGCTAATAATTCATATAACGCATTAGCACCTGCTCGCGACAGCACCCAATCGCTTGCCGCCAATAAATCAGGTAATTCATCACGTGCATACTCTAATTGAAAATAACCGGCTTGTTGACTGTAGCTCGGATCTGTTTTCCCAGGACCGCAAATATGGATGACGTTCATTATCGGAAGTAGGACGGATAATGATTGACGAATACATTGATTGATGGCGTGTGACCCTTGTCCTCCGCCAATCACCAATAAGCACGATTTATCGGTGTTAAATCCGCAATACATCAATCCTTTATTGCGATTACCTTGAAACAAACTCTCTCGAATTGGCGTTCCGGTCACGACGACCTTAGCTTGATTGTGAATATGCTGACGCGCAGCATCAAAGGTCACACAAATTGTATTGGCAAACGGAAAACTCAATCGATTGGCCAACCCAATTGAAAAATCGGACTCATGAACCACGACTGGAATACGCGCAAGCCAAGCACCAATCACGACGGGTAAGGCAACAAAACCGCCTTTAGAAAACACAATTTGAGGCCTTATTTTAGACAACAACAAAAATGCTTGCCCAATGCCCAGCAAGACTCGGAACGGGTCTAATAGATTCTGCCAAGAGAAGTAACGTCTTAATTTGCCAGTGGCAATCGTATGATATGGAATACCGACCGCGTCAATCATCTCGCGTTCCGGACCTTGTTGTGACCCCATATACTCAATTGACCATCCCTTAGCCTGCAACGCAGGAATCAACGCCAAATTGGGCGTCACATGTCCCGCACTCCCACCACCTGTCATGACAATTTTTTTCATAAGAAAACCCTTTGACTGGTCTCGCACGTTGGGCCAAGGCCCAACCTACACCACGAGTAAACTTAAATCAATCGCTTGAACTGATTTCGTTAAGGCACCCACCGAAATATAATCTACGCCGGTTTTGGCTAGTTCGTTGATGGTAGCCACACTGACACCGCCTGACACTTCCAAATCACATATTTTGGGGTGATTAATGGCTACAGCTGCCGTGATCATCGCCAAATCAAAATTATCGAGTAAAATTCGGTCCGGTTTGCAGGCCAACGCTTGGCGTAATTCTGTTTCGTTTTGAACTTCAATTTCAAGCAATAAATGCGGATGTAGTCGACGCGCGGCTGCTAGCGCAGCTTCGATCGAACCGCAGGCCGCAATATGGTTTTCTTTAATCAAAAAAGCATCATACAAGCCCATGCGATGGTTGAGACCACCTGCGCATGCTACAGCATATTTTTGAGCGAGACGCAGCCCAGGCAAAGTTTTTCGGGTATCGAGAAGGCGGGTAGCAGTCCCTGCCAGTGCTTGCACAAATGCATGAGTTTGCGTAGCGGTGCCGGCTAACGTTTGCAAAAAATTCAACGCCGTCCTCTCACCAGTTAAGATAGCCCGAGCCGGCCCTGAGAGCTGACATAACGTTGCCGGACTTGCCAACCAGTCACCCTCTGCCACGAGCCATCGGCATTGAACACGCTCATCTACTTCGGAAAAAACGGCTTCTACCCAGGCTTGCCCACAAACGAACATTGGCTCTCGAGAAATAATCACGGCTTCTAACATTTGCTCACTGGGCAACAGGTTTGCAGTCACATCTCCTGTGCCAATATCCTCTGCCAGAGCGTGCCGCACATCGTCAAGAATGGTCACAATTCGTCACCTTTTTTTGCGGCTATAGTGTAATTTCATCCAGATTGGCGTCATAAATGTTGTGATCACCACCATCACAATAATCGCGGAAAATAATGTATCGGAAATAATATGAATGCTTTTCCCAACGGAAGCAAATACCAATCCTACTTCGCCACGTGGAATCATCCCAATACCAATTAAAAAACGATCGTCACGCCGATTGCCACCGAACCCACTAAGTAATTTTCCTACAATTGCTGCCACCAATAAACACAGTGAAAATAAAATAATTTTGGTATCTAAAAAGGATTCTAAGCGAACCTGAATTCCAATTAATACAAAAAATAACGGGGCAAATATTGCCTCAAATGGCGCTAATAAATTCCGAATACTCTGCGGATTTTTTAATTCCTGCGCACGAGATTCAAAAAAGCCTTCATGCAATATAATCCCCGCCATAAACGCACCAATGATGGTCGACATATGCACCAGGGTCGCTAGCCAAGAAAATCCCATAATAAAAATAAAACTAGTTAATAATTTCGATTCCCAAGGTTCAACAAACGACGTCCACACAATCATTTTACGTAATAAAATAGGCCCTAACCACAACGATAAAGGAAAAAAAATCAAGGCCATGCAGACAATGCGCGTGATCAGCAATGGACTGACTACGCCAATTAACACCATACCACTCACCACAGATAAGATGATTAACCCTAAAACATCGTCAATCATTGCTGCGCCCAAAATAGTCTTGGCTTCCCGAGTATGCAGTTTATTCATATCTTGCAGCACGCGCGCAGTGATTCCCACACTGGTGGCCGATAGAGTCGCAGCAACAAATAATGCGACACTAAACGGGGCATGCGGCATAATCAAATTCATAGCCAATAACCCCAAGAGGATGGGCGCAATCACACCAATAACCGCAACCCATGTGGATTCTTTACCCGTTTTTTTCAGATCCGAAAAAGAACTTTCTAAGCCCACCATGAATAACAAAAAAATAACCCCATAACGAGAAAACGCATCGACCACAAAAGTCACTGTGATCCACTGTTGTCCATTGGGACCAGACATTACATCAATAATTTGTTGCGCGTAATGCAGATCAGGAATGAGTTGATGCACAGCATGCGGTAAGGAAATCCCTTGTAACATCTGTTGAATGACGGCAAACACCGCGGCACTGTCACGGAGGATCACCATTAATTGCACATCGAAAGCATAACAAATATTGCCGACCACGACCCCCATGAGCAACTCACCCAAAACACCGGGTTGCCTCAAACACTTCGCCAGATAACGGCCTACAATACCAAAAAATAAAAGAATCGTCCCCCAGAAAACAATAGCGCCTGCAGGATCAATATGAGCCAACCCCGAGCCAGATTTGGCCCAGATGCATTGCGAAAACCCTGCCAAAACCAAGACCAGAACAAGCTTACGGCTCATGATGACGTGACAACTTCATGCTGACCATCCGCAATCATTTTTCCTAAAAACATACAGGTGTCCAATACAGAATCAGGATTTAACGATACACTATCAATACCCTCTTGCATCAACCATTGCGCAAAATCCGGATGATCCGAAGGACCTTGCCCACAAATACCAATATATTTTCCTTGTGCTTTACAAGCAGAAATTGCCAAATGAAGTAATGCTTTCACTGCAGCATTACGTTCATCAAATTGCGCTGCTATCAATGCTGAATCTCGATCGATCCCAAGTGTTAACTGAGTCAAATCATTGGATCCAATCGAAAATCCATCAAAATAATGCAGAAATTCATTGGCCAATAATGCATTCGAGGGGATCTCACACATCATAATAATTCGCAACCCATGTTCCCCACGGACCAAACCACCTTCAGCCAAACGTTCAATAACTGCTTCAGCTTCAGTCACAGTGCGTACGAAGGGGATCATCACTTCGACATTCGTCAACCCCATCTCTTCACGAACTCGCTTCACTGCCTGGCATTCTAAAGCAAAACAATCGGTAAAATGAGACGACACATAGCGTGACGCACCACGAAATCCTAACATGGGATTTTCTTCAAGCGGTTCAAATTGTTTTCCACCGATTAAATTTGCATATTCATTGGTTTTAAAATCCGACAATCGCACTATCACAGGTTTCGGTGCAAAAGCAGCTGCAATGGTCGCAATTCCTTCTTTAAGGCGCTCAACATAGTATTCCACAGGAGATGCATATGCAGCGGTTTTTTCTGCAATCACTTGTTTGAGATGAGCATCTTCTAATGTATCGTAATTCAGCAAAGCACGTGGATGAATACCAATGGTATTCGAAATTAAAAACTCTAACCGTGCCAATCCTACACCCGAATTCGGAATCGATTGAAACGCAAACGCACGCTCCGGATTACCGACATTCAACATCACTTTGATGGGTAACGTAGGCATCGTCTCGATATTCAGCGATACACGCTCAAAAGGTAATTCACTCGCATAAATGTACCCTGTCTCGCCCTCAGCGCAACTCACCGTCACGACATCGCCATCTTGTAACGCATCTGTAGCATTGCCACAACCTACTACCGCTGGAATACCTAATTCTCGTGCGATGATAGCTGCATGGCAGGTACGCCCACCGCGATTCGTGATGATGGCCGCAGCCCGCTTCATCACTGGCTCCCAATCAGGGTCAGTCATATCCGATACCAAAACATCGCCTGCTTCAACACGATGCAATTCTTGAAGTTGACGAATGATCCGCACCCTGCCTTGACCAATTTTTTGGCCGATACTTCGACCTTCTGCCAAAATTTTTCCGCGTTGTTTGAGGTGATAACGCTCTAATATTTGCTGAGGCGCGCGACTGGTTACAGTTTCTGGGCGCGCTTGCAAAATATATAAGCGACCATCGACCCCATCTTTGGCCCATTCAATATCCATAGGTCGGCCATAATGCGCCTCAATAATCACCGCTTGACGCGCCAAAGCTTCTATTTCTTCAACCGTGAGCGAAAATTGCCGCTGCAACTCAGGTGCAACCATTTCGGTCTTAACTGCAGACTGGGTACAGTACACCATCTTCGTCGCTTTGGAGCCTAGATTACGCCGAATCACGGCAGCTTTACCTGCTGTAAGTGCGGGTTTATAAACATAAAATTCGTCCGGATTCACAGCCCCTTGGACGACTAACTCACCCA
Source organism: uncultured Legionella sp. (assembly GCA_964494305.1). Lineage (GTDB taxonomy): Bacteria > Pseudomonadota > Gammaproteobacteria > Legionellales > Legionellaceae. The sequence continues at coordinate 5,248 of CAZBSX010000103.1, forward strand.
AACCATACGCAGAGGTAATCAACACAACTTGATCGAAACCAGACTCGGTATCAACCGTAAACATCACCCCACTCGCTGCCAAATCCGAACGCACCATTTGTTGCACCCCGGCTGATAACGCAATGCCGGCGTGCTCATAGCCATGATGAACACGATAGGCGATCGCGCGATCATTATACAGTGAGGCAAAAACTTCTTTCATCGCAGAAAATATGGCATCCAAACCTTTTACATTTAAAAAAGTTTCTTGTTGCCCCGCAAACGACGCATCGGGTAAATCCTCGGCCGTTGCAGAAGAGCGCACTGCCACGCTGAAATCCGTGTGGCCAATCGCTTGCTGCAAATCAGCATAAGCCAAGCGTACATCTTGCTCAAATTTTTTGACAAATGGCGTAGCAATAATCCATTGTCGAATTTGCCGACCCACACGCGCTAATTCTTGTACGTCATCCACATTCAGCGGAGACAACAGGTCATGGATTTTTTTATCCAGATTATCTTGCGCTAAAAATATTCGAAACGCATCAGCCGTGGTCGCGAAACCTGCGGGAACTGAAATATCCATTGCCGATAAATTGCAAATCATTTCTCCCAGCGAGGCATTTTTACCCCCTACCTGGTGAATGTCGTGTAATCCCACTTTTTGAAAATTAATTGTATTCACGCTAGCCGGCACTCCCAACCTCAAAGCGATATCTTTATCGCATCATTGTACTGATTTTTTGATAGATTAGAAAGTTGGGGCAAACTTATTAGCAAACCATATGATATTTTTGTTTTTTTATTGATTTTTGTGACGTTATATAATACAGTACTGTGCTATTGTATCTTGGGATACACGCTATGCACACTCTGTTTGATACACCATCGATTCATAACCCATTGTATTCTTATGTCATCTCTCTGAATTTA
>CAZBSX010000104.1:0-6138 GCA_964494305.1 uncultured Legionella sp.
GACCAAAACACGTAATTCGCAGTTCAAATTTTTTCTTGATCTCAACCTGAAAAATACCAGGCAACGTTTGCAGCACATGCCGTTTGGGTAAGTTTTTATTTTTTACTCGCGCCGTATATGTAATTTTAGTCTGTTGCGTTTCAAACCAAAAATAAGGACACATCGGTTTATAAATTACGCCCAAATGATCATACGTATTTAAAAATTGCTTAATTTCTTGAGGATCATTCGAGCACAATGTGGTCGGAATCACGAAACCACATTCACTCGCTATTTTTAATTGTAAGAGTTTAAAATTGGCACGATGCGCTGACTCTTTGCTGTTCACCCACCAGGCATCTGGTGCCAAATTACTCGTAAACGACTCAAAAAATAGATTATTCTCTCGAGCCACAAACGCATAATCTTGTTGGTGTACGTCTTGCTTTGGCAAATAAGGTCGACGCGCTCGGCGCCACCAAACCACATCGTAGTTTTCATTTGCAATCGCCGCAAAATCATCCACACTTTGCCATTGGTAATGTTGTGAATCAATAAATACGGAATTTTTTTGTAACGTAGGATGATCAGCAGTAAATAATAAAGAAACATGGTGACCCATCGTTTCCAAAGCGATTTTGACTAAAATAGCATGTGTATCATCTGGCTCGGTTGGAATTAAAAATTTCATAACAGCTCCATGACAAGGGGTATTTTCCTCAACCCCCTACAATCCTGCCGGACTTGAGCAACACCGACCGTTGCACAAATTCGGCTTATAACTTATCGAATGGGATACGCACATTCGCGTCAATAGACACACATGCATAATCCCAATCAGACTAAAAAACCTCTTTAAGGATGATCCAAATTCGTATCCAGTGTAAAAATATCAAAAGTAGTAACTTGTACGGTAGGAATTTGCATTGCTCCTCCTCCTGCAATTTCCTCCTGTTCAATCGGATCAACTACGGTTGCCAATTCATACGCCAAAATTCTTTCCTTTGAATGATCCATCATGCATTCCTTATAAGTCGACGGTAACGTCATAATGCACCACAGGACCTTGAGCGCTGTTTCCTGTCATGGTTACCGTTTGGTGGGAAGTGGCGCCCATAGTGCCACCTGAAATGGCATCGAGCTCATGATCTTGAATGGGTTGGGCCAAGAGATAGGCCAACGTGCGGTTGGTTTGCTTTTCCATACTAACTCCTTGCGATTGAACCCTAAATTTGCTCTATCCCTGATTTATTTAGGATTAATTCCATATATCATCCTGATAGTTCGCCATTTAATTCCAAATCATTGGATAAGTCAATATGAACAAGATAATTTATTTTTAATAGAATTTACTACGGTCTGCTGACAATTCTCTTTTTGGCCAACAGAGCAGAATGGTCAACAGACCCTTGATTATGTTCGAGTAACGACATAGGCCGTCATCCGTGACATGCACGTGATTTGTCCTGCTTGATTCGTGATTTCAATGGACCAGACTTGCGTGGTTTTGCCTAAGTGGATGGGACGGGTAATCGCTTGTACCAAGCCTTCTCGTACCGAGCGAATGTGATTTGCATTGATTTCTAAACCAACACAATAACACTGATTAAAATCCACTACCATATTCGCGGCAGTACTAGCAACTGTTTCCGCAAGAACTACGGACGCACCACCATGGATAATACCGATAGGTTGTTTGGTGCGGGGGCTTGCAGGCATCGTCGCAATGAGAAAATTGTCGCCCACTTCCGTGAATACAATCCCCAAAAAATCAGACATGCTTTGTTCACCACGCTGATTCAATTCTTCCGGCGTAATCGACCGAAACCAGATGCTCATATCTAAAATTCTTCCCAAAGTTGTCCAGAATCTGGCGTAACCTCGGTCCCATCTCGCAATGCAAAAATACGTCGGTACGTTTGGATTTCTTTTAATTGCGAGGCACTTAAGTCATGATCTCGATCAAATTCGGCCAAAAATTTATCATATAAACTCACATACGCTTTATCAATATCAAATTCATTCATTGGTAGACCTTATTCAATTTATCCAATATCTCATTCTAACGGTTTTTCATACCGTCCACAAACGTGCTTTGGCTTTTATAGCTGCTTCATCAATGGTGAGCAATTCACGATTTTTCATCAATTGTTTACCTGCCACCCACACATCAGTGACTTGCTGTCGACTACTCGAATAAATGATCTGCACCAAAGGATCATGGACAGGTAACGTTTCAATTTCGTTTAAATTAATGGCAATAAAATCGGCGGATTTGCCAACCGTCAACGAACCTGCGATGTGATCAATCCCCAACGCTTTTGCACCATTCAAACTGGCCAATGCGAGCGTCTCATCTACATTCAAGCTGACTGGATTTAAATCGTTAATTTTCGCTAAAAATGTAGCCGTACGCATTTCATTCATCATATTTAAATCATTATTACTGGCCGCACTATCTGTGCCTAATGCCACATTCAGCCCCAGGGCTTTTAAACGTGTCACCGGACAAATCCCACTCGCTAATTTCATATTCGATTCAGGGCAATGAACAATGTGTGGTCGTGTTGCACCTAAAATATCTAAATCTTCTTCATCCAATTGCGTCGCATGAATTGCTAATACGTCGGAAGATAAAAACCCGAGATCAAATAAACGCTTGATAGGACGGACTTTATACTGCGCCAGAGATTGATCAATTTCAGTTTGAGTCTCATGCAAATGGAGATTGATTTTTAGTTTTAAAGATGCGGCTATTTCTTGAATCCGTAGAAAGGATTGATCGGAAACCGTATAAGGCGCATGAGGTGCAAACGTCGGCGTGATCAAAGGATGTTGACGGTATTCTTCATAAAACTCTATACCCTTGGTAAAATAATCATCGGTAGTCTCTGCCCATGGGGTTGGGAACTCAATGACAGTCATTCCAATAAAAGCACGCAACCCAGCCATTTCAGCAGCTTCGGCCGTTCCTTGCAAAAAATAAAACATATCGTTAAAACACGTCGTACCACTTCGAATCATTTCTGCCATTGCAAACAACGATACATCATGCACAAAGTCATGAGCTAACCATTTTTTTTCAGCTGGCCAAATATACTGATTTAACCAATCCATCAACTCCAGATCACAACCAAGACCTCGAAAATAATTCATACCCAAATGCGTATGTGTGTTAATCAAGCCAGGTAAAAGCGCATGATCAGGATAATCATCCACACGTTTGGCATGATACTGCGCTTTGGCCTCTGCACTAGGAATAATATGTTGAATCACACCATGCTCGATCAATAAAGCATGATCTTCCAAGACCTGTTGGTTTTCTTCGCCCGTAATAATCCATTTTGCGTGCGCAATGTGCTCGATTGGTTGCATAGAGATCCTGAGTGAGTTATTTTTTTATGTACATCTCGTGTTGTTGCATACAGCCGATTTGGCCATTTCACGAACGGGGTAAAATTTATAAATTCCGTTCGGACTGAGGAGCTGCTGCGTAGCGGCGTCTCGAAGTCGCATGCCTACTCATGCTTCGATACATGGCTACGACCACTCTTCGGTACGAATGGCGTATATCATCAGCTCGCAATAATGATTTTTTACTCAGCTTCAGCTAATAATAAGCGTAGTTTTTTCAACGCACTTTGTTCTAATTGGCGCACGCGCTCTGCCGACACACCATATTGTTGTGCTAGGGTATGTAACGTACTCGCTTTATCTTCACTTAACCAACGTTGACGTAAAATATCCTGACTCCGCTCGTCTAGCGATGCCAACGCAGTATGGAGACGATCATGATCGTAATTATCCGTATGTGTCTGTGCAAAAACCAACGCTGGATTTGAGCGACTATCCTGCAAATACTCAGCCGGAGCAGCACGATATGATGAATCATCATCGTCCAAATCCAACGGATCGTAAGATTCGTCCATCGCATTCAAGCGTTGCTCCATAACCATCACATCTTCACGTGTCACGCCCAAATCTTTGGCAACGGCATCGACTTCTTCGTTATTAAACCATCCCAAACGCTTTTTCATATGGCGCAAATTGAAGAAAAGTTTCCGCTGCGCTTTGGTCGTAGCAACTTTCACAATCCGCCAATTTTGTAATACAAACTCATGAATTTCGGCTTTAATCCAATGAACCGCAAACGACACCAGTCGCACACCAATTTTAGGATTAAAGCGTTTGACTGCCTTCATCAAACCAATATTGCCTTCTTGAATCAAATCACTCAAGGGTAAGCCGTAGCCCAGGTATCCTCGGGCAACCCGCACCACATAACGTAAATGAGCCAAAACCAAAGCCCGAGCGGCTTCCAAATCGCCTTGCTCATGCACGCGAGTCGCATAGTCATGCTCTTCTTCTGGCGTCAACAATGGAATCTGGTTCACGCGATGAATATAAGCTTCAAGACTACCAATCGGTAAATTCAAAGTGGCTAGAGACAATGAAAAACTCATCTTATCTTCTCCGTTCAAAGACGCAGATCATTATAAGAGATCTTTACACCTATATACAAGTCTCTCACGCATCCCAATAATGGTCAAAAAATAACTATATGTTCATTTTTTAAATAAAATCATTGATTTTAAAACAACTAATATGTACAATTGCGACTCTGTTTGTCTTTTATTTAGAGAAATTAGAAGACAATTTGACTTTAATTCATGAGGATCTGAACATGCAAGAGCCATTAGACCTGTTACAACACCAAGCACAAGTTCTAAAAGAAATCGATCAACTGTTGGCGGCAAAAGATTTTAAAGAATATCGAAAGAATCATCCGAAACTGATGAGCTATTTGGCAGAGAACGGCTATAAAAAAGGAGCGTATGAAACCTTAGATGCTCTATTTGATAATTTTGATTTCAAAATTGAGCCTGAGGATCCGCGGACAACCCAACTGCAGACTATGTGCGCTGACGTTAGAGTTAATATCACATCATCCGCACTGTTTTTTCACTTGCTTCACACAACGTTTAATAAAATCGCTGATAAGAAAAACCCCGCAGTTATGGCGCGCGGCCATATGCGTAAGCTCATTGGTTTGCAACAAACGGATATCCAAAGACGTATCTCAGCATTACTTTCGGATCAACTCAAGTCTCAACCAACATCTGACGCACCTCAAGCACAGGTCGTGGCTAATTCCAATCTAAGACAAACATGTGCGAAATATGGCATACCTGCTGCAGTATTTACGGTCGGTATAAGTCTCACCACGGTAAGTGCATTGATGCAACTCAGCCCCCAATTTGCCCTGTTAGTCGGTGTGAAAGTAGCGCCACTTATGTTGGTTTCTGTAGCGGCTTTGGGTGCGGTATTGGCAGCGTTTGCTGTTTATCGCGCTATCCGTACTTACTATCCCGCTCAAGCAAACTCTGTTGCCGACGTTACTCTTGCGAGCACTCAGTACTCAAAACTACTGACAGCGGCAACCATGATGTCGGGTCTAGGCGCTAGTGGCTTTGCTGCTCTCATGCAATTTAGCCCTAAGTTTGCCATGCTCGTTGGATTACATCTGTCTCCTGCTGCACTCATTACGGTAGCCACGATGGGTACTGCTTTAATGGCTTATGGCATCTATCGCGCTTATCAGTCATACAAGCAAGCTCATCCCACACTGCCAGCGACTGCTGCAGCCCCAGAAAGCACACCTTGCAAAACGCTGATATCTAAGTATCTATCTTGCTGTTTTAATTACGGCGGAGCTAAGAAACCTAACGTTACTATCATACTTGATTCTAAAGTTGTCACTAACGCAACATCTTCGGCTTGCAACTAATCTTAGATTCACTTAAAAATCTGTGGCTTGGCGCTCGCCATCCCACAGATTTTTTTTATTTTTAAATTGGATAAATACCTTAGAAATGCTCATGGACCTATTGTAGGTTGGGCCTTGGCCCAGCAGAATAACAACAAAAAACCAATTAACACATATTTTGTACAAAAACATTGATTTTAAAATAACTTAAGTGTACAATTAAAATCCTGTTGTAATATTTCCATTGTGCTTTTAAAGTCAAGATTTTTCAATTGCATAACAAATTCAATACAGTCACCAGTTGCATCCGTACCAAAATCTTTAAATCGATAATCCCCATTTTTTTCATACACCTCAAATAGAGACACCAAAGGCACAGCTGTGTCCCCTTT
>CAZBSX010000105.1:0-6035 GCA_964494305.1 uncultured Legionella sp.
GTGTAACGACGTCGGGATTTTTTCGATAAATAATGGCGATTCGCCCAATGACCTGGATCAGGTGCGCATGGGTTGCATCACAGATGTCTTGTGCAATGGTCAGGCGGTCGGATTTTTGTTCGCCCATGAGTTTGATTTTAATCAATTCATGTGTGGTTAATGCAGAATCAGTGGCTGCGATCAAACCCGCGGTTAACCCTTTCCCGCCCATTAAAATGACAGGTTGGAGATGATGAGCTTGGGCTTTCAGTGATTTCTTCAACGTATTGTTCATTTTGGCACATTTTTGCAAAATTATGCCAAATTATTACACGTTTTGCTGTGAAAAGATAGATTATTTCGGTATGATATCTGAATTTTAGGCAGCGCACTATGCGTCGTACCAAAAGTAGCAAACGTTGGCTCCAAGAACATTTTGCTGATGTTTACGTGAAACAAGCTCAAGCAGAGGGTTATCGTAGCCGAGCTGTATATAAATTACAGGAAATTGATGCGAAAGAGCATTTATTCAAGCCAGGTATGGTCGTGGTGGATTTGGGTGCAGCGCCCGGAGGCTGGACGCAATATGTGGCTGAAAAAATCGGTTGCACCGCAGGAAAACAAGACAGTCGAATCATCGCTTTAGATCGATTGGCTATGGATGCGCTACCGGGCGTAGAGTGTATTCTTGGTGATTTTACAGAAGATGCTGTGTTGCATCAATTACAAGAAATGCTAGCGCCAAATTCGGTAGACCTTGTATTGTCGGATATGGCCCCCAATATGAGTGGTAATCCAGCAGTAGATTTACCCCGCGCGATTTATCTGGCTGAGTTGGCCATGGATTTCTCGTACCGAATGCTCAAGCCTGGCGGTGCATTAGTCATGAAATTATTTCACGGGGTGGGCTTCGATGAATTGGTGAAAGAAATCAGACCGCGCTTCAAGCAAATCTTGATTCGTAAACCCAAAGCATCGCGCTCGCGCTCGCGCGAAACCTATTTACTGGCGAAGGGCTATATTTTGTAGTACCTTAAATATACATACACAACGTGATCAACGTGAAACGAGGTCTTTATTTTGAACGACATGGTGAAAAATCTATTTTTATGGCTGATTATTGCGATTGTTCTAGTCTCGGTATTCAGTAATTTTGGTCCGAATCACGCTGTGGCTGATCGATTGGCGTATAGTCAATTTCTCACAGATGTTTCGCAAGGAATGATTCATTCAGTTACGGTTGAAGACAACAAGGTGATTACGGGAGTCACTAAAAATAATCGACGTTTTGTCACCTATATCCCGGTGTCCGATCCGGCATTATTAGGGCAATTGTTGAAAGCCAATGTTACGGTCACTGGACAAGAGAAACAGCAAGAGAGCTTTTTGCTGCACTTATTTATCAATTGGTTCCCGATGTTGCTGTTGATTGGAGTCTGGGTCTTTTTTATGCGCCAGATGCAAGGTGGTGGCGGTCGAGGTGCGATGTCGTTTGGTCGTTCACGAGCGCGCTTGCTAGGGGAAGATCAGGTTAAAGTTACTTTTGCTGATGTTGCAGGCGTAGACGAAGCGAAGGAAGAAGTTAAAGAATTGGTCGATTTTTTACGGGATCCAACCAAATTTCAAAATCTAGGCGGTCGTATTCCGCGCGGCGTGTTACTGGTGGGGTCACCAGGGACGGGTAAAACGTTATTGGCGCGTGCTGTTGCGGGCGAAGCGAAAGTCCCATTCTTCACTATTTCAGGTTCGGATTTTGTGGAAATGTTTGTTGGTGTGGGTGCCTCTCGCGTTCGTGATATGTTTGAGCAAGCCAAGAAGCAAGCGCCATGTATTATTTTTATCGACGAAATCGATGCTGTTGGGCGCCATCGTGGTGCAGGACTGGGTGGTGGTCATGACGAACGTGAGCAAACGCTCAATCAATTGTTGGTCGAAATGGATGGATTTGAAGGCAACGAAGGGGTGATTGTGATCGCGGCAACCAATCGACCGGATGTTTTGGATCCTGCCTTATTACGCCCAGGACGCTTTGATCGCCAAGTGGTTGTACCCTTACCCGATATTCGCGGTCGAGAACAAATTTTAAGAGTGCATTTGGGCAAGGTCCCAATGGATGCCAATGTCGATGTGATGGCGATTGCACGGGGTACGCCCGGGTTTTCTGGTGCAGATTTAGCGAATTTGGTGAATGAGGCCGCTTTGTTTGCTGCACGCGCTAATAAACGTAAAGTGACGATTCAAGAATTAGATAAAGCCAAAGATAAAATTATGATGGGTGCAGAACGTCGCTCTATGGTGATGAGTGAAGATGAGAAGAAATTGACCGCATATCATGAAGCTGGTCATGCGATCGTGGGACTCATCGTACCTGAGCATGATCCTGTGTATAAAGTATCCATTATTCCACGTGGACGGGCACTGGGTGTGACGATGTTTTTGCCGGAACAAGATCGATATTCGTACACGAAGAGACGCTTAGAAAGTCAATTGGCAAGTTTGTTTGGAGGTCGAGTGGCCGAAGAATTGATCTTTGGTGCAGACAGTGTGACCACAGGTGCATCCAATGACATCACACGGGCAACTGAAATCGCACGTAAAATGGTAACGCACTGGGGCTTGTCTACCATGGGACCACTTGTGTTTGGCCAGGAAGAAGGAGAAGTCTTTTTAGGGCGCTCCATGACGCAAACTAAAGAAATTTCCGATCAAACTGCACAGAAAATTGATGAAGAAGTGCGAAAAATTATTGATCGCAATTTCCAACATGCTGAAGCTATCCTAAAAGATAATATTAAGATTTTACATCTTATGGCTGAAGCGCTTATCAAATATGAAACGATTGATGCGACTCAAATCAAAGTGATTATGACTGGCAAGGAGCCGCCTCCTCCGGAGGGGTGGGACAGTAACGGTCCGATAGATTCCAACAAGGGCCAAACCGTGACGCCTGACAAACCCAAAACAGGCGCCCCACGGAAAAAAGCGTTGAAAGATGATCCTGCTAGTGAAGCGCAATAGTGAATCGTACAGAATTTATCGAGTGGTGTGGTTCAGATCATCAGGTTTTGCGTCAGGCGCCTGAGTATCGGCCACTGATTATGGGTGTTCTGAATCTGACACCCGATTCGTTCTACGACGGTGGAAAATATGTCAATAGTGATGCAGCCTATGCGCACGCACAAGCAATGATTGCTGCGGGTGCTGATATCCTTGATATTGGTGGAGAATCCGCGCGACCAGGCGCAGAACCCGTGTCGCTCGACGAAGAATCGGAGCGTGTTTTACCTGTGATTAAACGGATTCAAACTACCGAGTCCATTGCGTTATCGATAGATACGTATAAGCCTGAAATGATGCGTGCTGCGATTGACTTGGGGGTCGCATGTATCAATGATGTGCGCGCATTACAGACCGAAGGGGCGCTGGATGCGGTACGCGATTCAGATGTTCCTATCTGCTTGATGCATATGCAAGGGACGCCCGCTCATATGCAAGATGCACCACATTATGCTCAACATATCGTGGTTGATATTAATGCTTTTTTTAAACACCGAATTTCAGCGTGTACCGATGCAGGGATTGCTCGTTCGCGGTTGATTCTTGATCCTGGATTTGGATTTGGTAAAACCGTGCAACATAATTTACAAATGGTCCATCGTATTGCACAATTTCAACGACATCATTTGCCTATTTTACTCGGAGTATCTCGTAAATCTACCATTGGCCATATTTTGGACCAACCGCCGGAAGGGCGTATGGTCGGTGGATTAGCATTAGCCGTTTATGCGATGTTAGTTGGAGTATCGATTATTCGCACTCATGATGTATTGGAAACGCAGCAAGCGTTTAAAATGATTCAGGAAATGAAAGCCGCTGAATATTTACACAGCTTTGAAGGTGAAAAAACGCTATGAATCAACGCACCTATTTTGGTACAGATGGTATTCGCGGAGAAGTGGGTTCCAAACACATGAATCCTGAACTGGTCTTAAAACTAGGCTGGGCAGTCGGCTGCATGCTGGCTCAGGGTGGGCGTAAAAAAGTTCTGATTGGCAAAGATACACGAGTTTCAGGCTATATGTTTGAGTCGGCATTAGAAGCTGGATTGTCTGCTGCAGGTGTGGATGTGTGTTTGTTGGGACCGATGCCTACACCAGCTATTGCGTATTTGACACAAACATTACGGGCTAATGCGGGTATTGTGATTTCTGCTTCGCATAATTTATTTGAGGACAATGGCATTAAGTTTTTCTCTGCAGAAGGGACAAAGCTTCCTGACGCGTTGGAATTGGCCATTGAGAAACAAATGCATCAACCCTTTCAAACCGTAAAATCATCTTTCTTAGGAAAAGCAACACGGATTGATGATGCGCCAGGACGTTATATCGAATTTTGTAAATCAACAATCCCTTCCATGACGCGGTTATCCGGATTAAAAATTGTGGTGGATTGTGCACATGGTGCGACGTACCACATTGCTCCAAATGTGTTCACAGAATTGGGTGCTGATGTGATTACGATGGGAGACAAACCGGATGGATTTAATATCAATCGTGGATGTGGCTCTACCGATCCAGAAGCAATGCGACAAATGGTGTTACAAGTGCAAGCAGATGTCGGGATTAGTTTAGATGGTGATGGTGATCGCCTTATTTTGGTTGATGCAGAGGGTCGTTTAATCAATGGTGATCAAATTTTATATGTCATTGCCAAAGATCGCCAGCAACGCGGAATGTTACATGGTGGGGTCGTGGGTACGCTCATGAGTAATTTTGGTTTAGAGAAAGCCATCAAAGCAATGGGTGTTGCCTTTGTCCGCACTCACGTTGGTGATCGGTACATTTTAGAAACCTTAAAGGAAAAAGATTGGAAAATTGGCGGAGAACCTTCCGGGCATGTGGTATGTTTAGACAAAACCACGACTGGAGATGGGATTGTTGCTGCATTGCAAGTTTTGGCCATTATGGTAAAACAAGGTAAAGCCCTGACCGAATTAGTGCAAGGCATCGAATTACTCCCTCAATCTTTGGTGAATTTAAAAACCCCACATGCATCGATCTTAGCTCAAAATTCACGAGTACGGACTGCTGTTGAAGCACTGGATGCGGTATTGAAAAACGAAGGACGTGTGGTTCTCCGTCCTTCGGGCACAGAACCGCTGTTGCGCGTTATGGTCGAAGGGTTGGACCGCGATCGCGTACAAGCGTATGCCGAAGCTTTAGGCAAAGAAATTACGGATATAGAAGAACAATTACGTTTGTAGATCAGGTGTTGTAAACGTGTCATCCTCGCACGGGCGAGGATGACAAAGAGGTAGGCTCAGGCACACTCTTTTTATTATCTTGATATGGACCATCATGAGACAAAAAATGGTAATTGGAAATTGGAAAATGCATGGGCGTTTGTCCCAAGTGATTGCGTTGATTCATGAACTGCTGATGACATGTCCCAGACAATCTTTGGCGCGAATGGTGGTATTGGCACCCACAATTTATTTACCTGAACTCAGTATTTTATTGGCTGGACAGCATATTGGATTTGGAGCGCAAAATGTGTACCCGAAAGATTCGGGTCCCTATACCGGAGAGATTAGCGGTCCGATGTTGTCCGATTATCATTGTCAGTATGTCTTGGTCGGCCATTCTGAGCGAAGATTACTCTTTCGCGAAGATGAAAAATTTATTGCAGAAAAATTCCACCATGTGAAAGAACATGGTATGATACCGATTTTATGCGTTGGCGAAACAGAAAAAGAACGTAATGACGGCTTGATGGAGCAAATTTTATCACGACAGCTTTCTGCAGTGTTTCGCGGAAGTAGATCGGATGATTTGCAAAACTGTATCATTGCGTATGAACCTGTTTGGGCTATAGGTACCGGTAACACAGCAACGCCAGAGCAAGCTCAGTCTGCTCACGCATTTATTCGTCAGTTTTTATCGCAGTTAGATCAGCATAGCGCTCAGAATGTCCCTCTTATTTATGGAGGAAGCGTGAATGCAGAGAACGCCAGTGCGTTGTTTGCAATGGCAGATGTCGATGGAGGCTTGGTTGGA
>CAZBSX010000106.1:0-6021 GCA_964494305.1 uncultured Legionella sp.
TTGAAATAAACATAGGATTTCGCTAATGAGTCGACCCACTACGTTCCAAGATATTATCTTAAAATTACAACAATTTTGGGCAGATCAGGGTTGTGTGATTTTACAGCCCTTGGATATGGAAGTGGGTGCGGGTACGTTTCATCCTGCAACTTTTTTACGTGCTATCGGCCCGAAACCTTGGGCCGCTGCATATGTGCAGCCGACAAGACGTCCTACGGATGGTCGTTATGGCGACAACCCCAATCGAGTTCAGCATTATTATCAGTTTCAAGTTATTCTAAAACCGTCACCCTTAGATATTCAGGAAAAATATTTAGACTCATTACGTGTGTTAGGCGTTGATCCTTTGTTGGATGATATCCGTTTTGTAGAAGACAATTGGGAATCGCCAACATTGGGCGCTTGGGGTTTAGGTTGGGAAGTCTGGCAAAATGGAATGGAAGTGTCACAATTCACCTATTTTCAACAGGTAGGTGGTCTTCCGTGTAAGCCAATTACTGGGGAATTGACCTATGGCCTGGAGCGCTTGGCCATGTCTTTGCTCGGCATTGAGCGTATTTTCGATATTCCATGGGCGCATACAGAGCATGGTTTGGTGACGTATGGTGATGTGTTCTATCAAAACGAAGTACAGCAATCTACGTATAATTTTGAATATGCTGATGTAGAGACTTTACTCCAGCAATTCGATGCATATGCCATTCAGGCGAAACATTTGGTTGAACGTAATTTACCGTTGCCTGCTTATGAAATGGTGATTAAAGCATCGCATACGTTTAATCTGTTAGATGCACGGCGCGCTATTTCGGTGACTGAGCGACAGCGTTATATTTTGCGTGTACGTGAGTTGTCGCGATTAGTTGCGCAGTCTTATCACGATCTATGTTGTGAGGTATAGCTTGAACGATTTTTTATTTGAATTAGGTACCGAAGAATTACCAACTGCTGCGGTGCAGGAACTCTCTGAAGCATTGTCACACCAATTTCGTCTCGCTTTTGCAACGCTCGGGATTGCACATGGCGAGATGCATGGTTTCGGTACGCCGCGTCGTTTGGCCATTCTTGTGCGTGACGTGGCTGCAACTCAAGCCAGTCAAACCAAATCACGCAAAGGGCCGGCGGTATTGGGTTCGCGTGATGCGGAAGGTCGGCCAAGTCCTGCGTTGTTGGGGTTTGCGAAATCATGTGGGGTAAATGTGGATGCCCTAAGTACAGAAAAAACCGACAAAGGCGAGTGGTGGTCTTACACAATGACGACGCCGGAAATTCCAACTTCCGATTTATTACCGAGTATCACGCAGCAAATTTTAGCCGATTTACCGATTCGAAAAGCAATGCGTTGGGGCGTTGGTGAGACACAATTTTGTCGCCCAGTCCATTGGGCCGTCATGCTGTGGGGCAATACAGTGTTGAAAACGGATATTTTAGGTGTGACTACAGGACGTTTGTCCTATGGACATCGATTTCATCATTCAGGAGAGGTTGAGATTGCGACCCCGAATGAGTATCAAGAAAAATTATTGGCTGCGCATGTTGTGGTTGATTTACCACAGCGCCAAGCAATGATTCGTGAACAAATTAACCAAGTGGCAGCTGCACAGAAATTTTCTGCTGTTATCCATCCGGATTTATTGGCTGAAGTCGCTGCGATTGTTGAATGGCCACGTGCCTTGCTGGCCGATTTTGATCCCAAATTCTTAGTGGTACCCGCTGAGGCATTAATGGCGTCCCTGCAAGGACACCAAAAATGCTTCGCGTTGTATGCTGAAGATGGCAAGATGGCTCCGCATTTTATTGCGGTCGCTAATATTGCCAGTAAAGAGATGAGCCAAGTCAAAACTGGTAATGAAAAAGTCGTGCGTGCTCGCTTATCGGATGCGGAGTTTTTCTTTCAGCAAGATAAAAAACAAGGGTTGGCAGCGCATATTCCTGCACTCAAACACGTCGTGTTTCAAACTCAACTCGGCAGTTTGTCTGATAAATCGACGCGTATTGCTAAAATTATGGCGGCGATCGAGGCGCCATTGGGTTTAAATCCACAAGAGCTTACTCGTGCGGCGGAATTAAGTAAATGTGATTTACTCACTGGAATGGTGGGTGAGTTTCCGGAATTGCAGGGGATTATGGGGTATTATTATGCGACACATGCCGATGAGTCTCCTGCGGTAGCCTTGTCACTACAAGAGCAGTACCTTCCACGGTTTGCGCAAGATGATTTACCGAGTTCAGCATTAGGGTTGGCACTGTCCTTGGCCGATCGCTTAGATACTTTGTATGGATTATTTGCAATCGGCCAAAAACCCACTGGTGTGAAAGATCCATTTAAATTGCGACGCCATGCGTTGGCGATTGCGCGCATGTTGCTGAGTTTGCCGGAAAAATTGACTGTAACGGAGTGCTTACAAGCCGCAGCAGATGCATACGCGCAGAAGATTTCGAGTGATTCTGGACAATTGATTCCAGAAATACACGCATTTATTTTAGAACGCTTGTCCGCGTATTACCAAAATTTGAATATTCCGCAGGAAGTCTTGCATGCTGTGCGTGCGTGTCAGCAAGATTGGCTATATGACATGGCGCAACGTATTGTCGCACTGAATGAGTTTATTCAAGAACCGCAGGCTCAAGCTCTGTGCGCTATGGCGAAGCGCGTGAATAATGTCTTAGCGCAAGCGAAGGGATCAATTCAGGATACAGTGGATCCGGATCTATTCAAAGTGTCTTCTGAACACAATTTATGGACAGGGATCACCCAAACTGAAGAACGTTTTTCGACTCAATCAGAACACTTGGATTATCCGCAGCGACTGCGCATTCTTGTCGCAATGCAACCGGCGCTGTCGGATTTTTTTGAACATGTGATGGTCATGGATTCAGATCTGAGTTTACAACACAATCGCTTAGCGCTTTTGGTTCATTTACGTGTTCTGTTGGGATCACTTGCGGATTTAAGTCATTTGGCATCTATCACCAAATGATATCTCAGTTTCCCCTTGGGTTTGACGGAGATACCCTGGAAGCTTCAGCTTTAGCGCTTGCCACTGAATATGGTTTTCACCTTGATCAGGACGCCTTACCGCGCCTGCAATTAACTGCTCAGGCGTTGGTGTTGCTGCTCGAGAAATTTTCTCCACTGCAGGTCGATTTATGGGTGAAGCAACGCTTAGATAAGCAACATGGCTTAATTCGTGCGTGTAAGCCGCAACCGGGTATGTGTATTTTGGATGCGACTGCTGGTTGGGGGCGAGATGCTGCGCTATTAGCACAGTACGGGGCTAGAGTTCTATTGCTTGAGCGCCAACCCGTCATGGCTGCTTTGTTGGCGGATGGTTTGCGACGATTGCCACCCAATGTGACGAATATTGCGTTAATTCATCAAGATACATTGCAGTATTTACAGCAATTAGCAGTCAACCATTATCCTGACGTGATTTATATCGATCCCATGCATCCGGAGCGGCACAAATCTGCTTTGGTAAAAAAAGATATGCAAGCATTGCAGCAACTGTTTGGCCCTGACGATGATGCGCACGCTTTATTAGCCATAGCGTTAAGTCGCGTCAAAAAAAGAGTCGTCGTAAAATGGCCTCAACGCCTACCAGCACTCAAGCATCCCAATTCGAGTATTGCAGGAAAAACAGTGCGATTTGATATCTATTTACCGTAAGTTGGGCCTTGGCCCAACATCTCTTCTCAGTGGTGACGTCACAATATTTTCTGAATTCGCGCCAATAACGTCGGAAGATCAATGACACCTACCCATTGCAAGTCGGGAATAAGATTTCCGGCATTGTCATAAAATAGAAATGTCGGTGGGGCAATCACATTGAAATATTTTAATAAGGCGCGTGAATTTGCGTCATTCTTGGAGAGGTTAACCTGAATGATAAGCAGGCGATCTTTCAATGCAATGAGGTCTGGCGCGCGTAGTATCGTTTTTTCAATCTGTTGACACGATTCACACCACGTGGCATAGAAATCTAAAAGTACTGGCTGTTCCGCAGCTGCAGCAGCTGCTAAAAGATGTTGAGCTTCCGTCAGATTGGTGACGATTTTACGACTTGCCAGCATGGTCGCATTCGATCGAGGTTGACTCAAGGGTTGCCAAGGATTGGTATGCCCTGCGCTTGCACCATACAGAATAAAGCCGCCAAAGATAATCAACATTAGACCGATGGCTTGCATGAGCAGAGCGCGATGGGTTTGCGGGCCGAAAAATGTTTTCAGTCCTAACCCACTGGTAATGAAGAGAGCAGACCAGAGCAGCATGGTGACCAAGGGTGAGATTAAGCGAGACAGTAAATGAATGGCGAGTCCCAACATGATCATGCCGAAGATATATTTGACGATATTCATCCATTGCCCTGTTTTAGGCAATAATTTCCCAGCGGACGCCCCAATCAATAAAAGCGGTGTGCCCATTCCAAGTCCTAGAAAAAATAAGGCTAAGAGACCTAGAAATACCGATCCTGCGTCGGCAATATAACTTAAGGCACCGATTAAAGGTGGCGTGACGCAAGGTGATAGGATCAAGATGGACATCGCGCCCATGATGGCTGCATTCACATAATGTCCACCCTCATGACTGCGCGTGATACTGGCAATACGTGACTGCCAAGAAATCGGCAAACGAAATTCATATACATTGAACATCGATAAAGCCAAAAGTACCAAAATAGCGGCAAATGCCCCAATGACCCAGGGCGATTGGAGTAAGACTTGGAGGTTGGCACCTAAGAGCGCAATAATGGCACCGATGATGCCGTAGGTGACGGACATACTGAGTACATAACTTAACGAGAGCAAAAACGCTTTACGCGTCGAGATCTGATGTCCATGGCCAATGATGATCCCGGATAGAACCGGTACCATTGGGAGCACACAGGGTGTAAAGGCCAGCAGTAAGCCAAATCCAAAAAAGCTCAGCACAACCCAAAGTGGATTTGCGGTAGAAAGCAGAGATTTTAGTTCGTCACTAGAGCGAATGCGAGGATGCGAAAACAGCGGTTTGGTCACTGGTTGATCTGAAGCCACAACGGCTTGGACTTGGTTGAATGCATGATCGCGGTCAAAGGTGATACGCAAATCTCGGTGTTGTGGTGGGTAACAAAAGCCCTCATCCGAGCATCCTTGATAGTGCACTGTAATAAGAAACTCCCCCTCGGAATTAGTCAGTAGGGGAATAGCCAAAGTGAGTGTATCACGGTAAATACGCACTTGTTGACCATCTCTGACTACTTTGATTTGTGGCTCAGGATATTGAATTGAACCAACACGTAATGCTTGGTTTTGCGTGGTTACTGCAAATCGCTCTTGATATAAAAAATAACCAGGTTTGATAGACCAATCTAATTTGAGGGTATTGGCATCGAATTGGCTGAAACTGAATTGAAAAACTTGAGGCTCAGGTAAGGGTGTGGCGGAAAAGCAGAATAACGGCCACAGTAGAACCAAGATAACGCAGAGTCTTAGACGCATTCGACACTTATAAATGAAGAGGGTGATCTCAAGTTTAACATAGCCATCTGCCGGATGAATATACGTCCTGTAAGTTCTGCACAATTACGGCGTTACACGTGCTGAATGGGACCTGGGTATTGTGCTACGAGTGAATCTGTGGTTAAAAGAGTGATACCTTCCACAATAGATTGCGCAATGAGTAATCTATCAAATGGGTCTTTGTGTAGGGGCGGTAACATATCAATTGCGACAACTTGTTCACTGGTAATAAGTAATTCGCTATAGCCATTGTCGAGTAAATTACGCCGTAATAAGCGAGCATCTACTTGAAAATCAGGTCGATCTAGCGAATTTTTAATAGTAATCTCCCACATATTAGCAGCAGAAAATAGTAATTCGTTATCCTGGTCATTGATAATAGCCAGTGCGTTTTTGGAGAGTTGCTCAGGACTACTTGCTATCCACAGTAATAAATGAGTATCAAGTAAATATTTCATTTTTCACCATGAAACAATTCATCAATATGACTACGGCCCATATGGTCGAAGTCGTCTGGAATTT
>CAZBSX010000107.1:0-5955 GCA_964494305.1 uncultured Legionella sp.
CGTATTGGTGATCCGGTCTTTTTTTATCACTCGAATTGTCAGCCACCAGGGATTGCCGGGATTGCCGAAGTTGTGCGTGCAGCGTATCCTGATTTTACCGCTTGGGATCCGGAGTCGGAACACCCTGACCCCAAGAGTACGGCGGATAATCCGCGTTGGTTTATGGTTGATATTCAATTACGCAAGAAATTCCCACACGTGATTGCGCTTGATGATCTCAAGCATCATCCGGAATTGGCTCAGATGCAATTATTACGGAAAGGGAATCGGCTTTCGGTGTTACCGATCAGTCCTGAAGAATGGCAATTTATTTGCGAGTTAGTGTAGCGCGATGGATCTCGAGTTGAGCCGTTGTCTCGAATCCTCGTGGCTTGACCACGGGGTCTATACAGCACACCAATTTTAATTGGATCAGAGCCTGGTAAAATAGCAAATATTGATCAATACATCGATTATGGGCACCGCGGTCGATGCCGCGGTGATTCGTGGAGTACAAAATGGCTCAACTCAAATGAATGCATTCATGTTTAAACGGTGTAAAAAACCCACTATCCTTACGTTGGATGGATTTGAAGTGATGCTTTCAAAAAAACGTGTGAAAAATATTAATTTACGCATTGATCGAGCGGGTAACGTGAAAATGAGCGTTCCGTCTTATTGTTCACTCGATCAAATCCATCATTTTCTGAGTGTGAAGCGTGAATGGATTCTAGCGCATCTCGAACATGCACGTGTTCAACCTATCCCGTTACCGATACCGGTGATGTCAGAGGCACAGCAAAATGTTTATCGTGCACAAATGCATGCAATTATTCCCGATCTGATTCGGAAATGGGAACCTATTCTAGGGGTTACTGTGCATGAGTGGCGAAGCAGGGCGATGAAAACACGCTGGGGTTCGTGCAATACGATCAAAAAACGCATCTGGTTGAATCTGCATTTGATGCAAAAGCCGTTGGAATGCCTAGAGTATGTTTTGGTCCACGAAATGGTCCATCTCTTGGAGGCAAGTCATAATCGCCGTTTTCACCAGCTCATGAGCCAATTTATGCCACAATGGAAACAATACAAGCGCGATTTAACCCTAACTTAGGACGAAGCAAATCATGATAGTCCCTATTCCAGCATTAGAAGATAATTACATTTGGATGATGGTGAATACACAAGCACACACCGCTCTGATTGTCGATCCAGGTGAGGCTGCGCCGGTTTTTGACTATCTAAAACAGCATCATCTTGAGCTTGCTGGTATTTTATTGACACATCATCACTGGGATCATACCAATGGCGTCCCTGAATTATTGCGTCACTATGAGGTGCCAGTGATTGCATCAATGCAGAATCAAAGTCCTCATGTCACGCGTCGAGTAAGTGATCATGAGCAGTTTTCCGTACATGCTGAGTTTCCGATGCTGACGGCGCTTGCGATCCCTGGGCATACGCTCGATCATACGGCATATTATGTGGGAGATGCGTTGTTTTCTGGTGATACTTTATTTGGCGGTGGATGCGGGCGTATCTTTGAAGGAACGCCTGAGCAGATGTATGCCTCATTGCAAAAACTGAGTGCCTTGCCCGAACGAACTCAAATTTATTGCGGTCATGAATATACGTTGGCTAATTTAGGTTTTGCTATCATTGTAGAGCCGAACAATCCACTGATTGCACAGCGGATTGCAACGTCAAGTGCGTTAAACGAGCAAAACACACCAACAGTACCATCCTTATTGCGTGAAGAAAAAAATACGAATCCTTTTTTACGCTGTGATATTTTGGAGGTGCAACAGAGTGTGAGCGCGCATATGGGTCGGGAGTTGAACGAAGTTGTTGAGGTTTTTGCTGCGTTACGAGAGTGGAAAAATAGGTTTTAAGTACCAGAACTTACAGGGCAAGAGCGCTATAATATCCTATCTTTAATTTCATATAAAAAAATTCACCGCTGCACAAGTTTTCAATTGAGGATCGATTGCCCATACACACGCTTGACGGTTTCAACTTAAAACTGATAATGTATGATTATGTTAGTTCTTGTCCTGGATATGGATTGATATGGATTCCATGATATTTCGAGCAATCTTAGGTGTAATTTTCGGCTTGCATGCTGCAAACCTTTTTGCAAAGACAGAAACGACTGTCTTGGCTCCCGATTTTGATCGGTCATTTTTTCATTATTTATCTGTGAAACACTGGATTGAAAAAGCGCAAGCCAAACACCCGACACTATCTTTCCACATTGGCGGGTTCTGGGCAACTCAAGGGCAAGATCAGGATGTCGATATCACCGGATTAATTGGTGATTCTTTCTCGGTAACGCATCACTCAGCGAGCAACGGTCTATTAGGGCTGGCTGCTTATTTCGACGGATGGGCAAATAAGAACTATACACTACAATATGGGGTAGATGCTTTTTACCTGGGCAAAACTGCGGTTCAAGGGTTTGTGACGCAAGAGCAATTTGCTACTAATCTTGCGTATGGATATAACCTAACCAATGCACCTATTTTCTTTGGAATCAAAGCGCGCCCTCATTATCTTGAGCATGACCACTACGCCGTCACTTTGAATTTAGGTATTGGGCCGAATATTATCAATACCAGTAATTTCAAGGAAACGGCGCTGGCATCGTATGTCTTACCTGACGAAATATATACTGGTCATACCACTGTTGCATTCGCAGCCATGGCTGGCTTAGGGTTGAGAGTCAATAACGCATTTGGCAAAACACCACTCGAATGTGGGTATCGTTTCTTTTACCTTGGGGAAGGTTCACTCAAAACTATCAATTCACAAGTACTTACTTCCCTAAAAACTGGACATAACTATGCCAATACGCTCATGTGTAGCCTAGAAATTGGATAATAACAACTCACCACATGGAGGCCTCATGAAAAAACTTTCAGCCCTAGTGCTTGCTCTTTCGTGTTGTATGTTCACTTGTTCTGCAACAGCTCGCTGCGGCCCTTACGGCTGTACACCGATAACGGTACGACATCCACTCTTTGTCGCTACAATAATCATTATTAGTGAACATATTATTGATGTTGTTACCAGTCTTAATCCGGCTAATAGCGAAGCCGAAACGACAAGTTTCAATTATGGCATAGGCCTTTTTTATCCCACAGGACTGACAGCCACTGGTGGGTGCACTAATCCTTACCCCGCACCATTTAATGGGTGCTATTATGAAATGACATCCTCTGGCGCTGGGGTAACGACCAGTTTTTCGGGTGATGTGGCCCACCTACATTCCATTGGTTCTGGCGTTGTATTGGCTTTAAGCGCACCTACTCCAGCGTCATTAAGCGCCTCGTCATTCGGCAGAATTGTCAACGGTATCCTCATCCCTGCAAATGCGGTAAGTCTGCAATATGTATCGATACCTTCCTCGTGATATTTTGGAGGTGCAACAGAGTGTGAGCGCGCATATAGGTCGGGAGTTGAACGAAGCTGTTGAGGTTTTTGCTGCGTTACGAGAGTGGAAAAATAGGTTTTAAGTACCAGAACTTACAGGGCAAGAGCGCTATAATATCCTATCTTTAATTTCATATAAAAAAATTCACCGCTGCACAAGTTTTCAATTGAGGATCGATTGCCCATACACACGCTTGACGGTTTCAACTTAAAACTGATAATGTATGATTATGTTAGTTCTTGTCCTGGATATGGATTGATATGGATTCCATGATATTTCGAGCAATCTTAGGTGTAATTTTCGGCTTGCATGCTGCAAACCTTTTTGCAAAGACAGAAACGACTGTCTTGGCTCCCGATTTTGATCGGTCATTTTTTCATTATTTATCTGTGAAACACTGGATTGAAAAAGCGCAAGCCAAACACCCGACACTATCTTTCCACATTGGCGGGTTCTGGGCAACTCAAGGGCAAGATCAGGATGTCGATATCACCGGATTAATTGGTGATTCTTTCTCGGTAACGCATCACTCAGCGAGCAACGGTCTATTAGGGCTGGCTGCTTATTTCGACGGATGGGCAAATAAGAACTATACACTACAATATGGGGTAGATGCTTTTTACCTGGGCAAAACTGCGGTTCAAGGGTTTGTGACGCAAGAGCAATTTGCTACTAATCTTGCGTATGGATATAACCTAACCAATGCACCTATTTTCTTTGGAATCAAAGCGCGCCCTCATTATCTTGAGCATGACCACTACGCCGTCACTTTGAATTTAGGTATTGGGCCGAATATTATCAATACCAGTAATTTCAAGGAAACGGCGCTGGCATCGTATGTCTTACCTGACGAAATATATACTGGTCATACCACTGTTGCATTCGCAGCCATGGCTGGCTTAGGGTTGAGAGTCAATAACGCATTTGGCAAAACACCACTCGAATGTGGGTATCGTTTCTTTTACCTTGGGGAAGGTTCACTCAAAACTATCAATTCACAAGTACTTACTTCCCTAAAAACTGGACATAACTATGCCAATACGCTCATGTGTAGCCTAGAAATTGGATAATAACAACTCACCACATGGAGGCCTCATGAAAAAACTTTCAGCCCTAGTGCTTGCTCTTTCGTGTTGTATGTTCACTTGTTCTGCAACAGCTCGCTGCGGCCCTTACGGCTGTACACCGATAACGGTACGACATCCACTCTTTGTCGCTACAATAATCATTATTAGTGAACATATTATTGATGTTGTTACCAGTCTTAATCCGGCTAATAGCGAAGCCGAAACGACAAGTTTCAATTATGGCATAGGCCTTTTTTATCCCACAGGACTGACAGCCACTGGTGGGTGCACTAATCCTTACCCCGCACCATTTAATGGGTGCTATTATGAAATGACATCCTCTGGCGCTGGGGTAACGACCAGTTTTTCGGGTGATGTGGCCCACCTACATTCCATTGGTTCTGGCGTTGTATTGGCTTTAAGCGCACCTACTCCAGCGTCATTAAGCGCCTCGTCATTCGGCAGAATTGTCAACGGTATCCTCATCCCTGCAAATGCGGTAAGTCTGCAATATGTATCGATACCTTCCTCGTAAAGCACTTTGGAGAAAATGATTGGACAGCGCAACCGCATCTTAATGTAATCTCCTTATAAGTGTTGTGCATACATCATCATTCAGAGCAGCCATGTTTTAGACGATCTTGCTTTGCTCGAATTTTGCGTAGTAGCGCTGTTATGGTAAGATTGCAGACAGATTGCCATTCCATAAATTGTGTTACACCGAGGATGTATGTATTGTGGGATTTTTCACTGAAGCTTCTG
The DNA here is from genome assembly GCA_964494305.1 of uncultured Legionella sp. Classification (GTDB taxonomy): domain Bacteria; phylum Pseudomonadota; class Gammaproteobacteria; order Legionellales; family Legionellaceae. The sequence goes on from CAZBSX010000107.1 coordinate 5,242, forward strand.
AAGCAGCTATAGAAAATTATAGGATAGACTTATACCCTACGTGGAGCATAGCAGATCCTTATGTATCACTTGCGGAATTTGGTGCTCATCTTAAATTTGCATGTGCTCAAACACCGACATTTTTGCTATACATGCTCGGCAGTGCATTGGACAGTATCATCAATTTTTTGCAAACAATCTATTTTCTTGCGCTCTTAGATAAAGTAAGACCGCTGCGTTATTTTAGGGAATTGTTAAGAAACTTTGGTATAGCCACTACGTTACTCGGTCTTACAATAGTGTCTACGCCATTGGCCTTGTATGTATGTATGCTTCATATTTATATCACATTGGTATACCTTGTGGTAAAAAAATTTAAGCCCGATCATCAAACGCCACGGGAGCGTATGGCTGATTATCGTAAGAGAATAACCCATTTAAATCTGTTGGTTTTGTATCATGAAATGATTATGTTAGAAAAAGACAGTTCACACCCAATGATTGTCGAGTGGTTAAATTTTGACATACACCAAAACAGTGCTTTGGAGCAAATTGAGCAAGACCAACTGGCGCATAGAAATGAATTAGATCGCATAATAAAAAAACTAAGTAAGCTGTGTAAAATGCTTGACGAACCTACATCCAAGCCGTCTTCCTCAAATGAGTCTTCAGAATCCAAGCTGTCTTCCTCAAATGAGTCTTCAGAATCCAAGCTGTCTTCCTCAGATGAGTCCT
>CAZBSX010000108.1:0-4532 GCA_964494305.1 uncultured Legionella sp.
GTTTCCCAAACCCGGTGTGGTGACATTGCCGGCTATTCGTGTGCCCTGGTTTAATGTCAAAACTAAGACCGTTGACGTCGCAGAATTGCCCTCTCGAACCTACGAGATTAGCGCTGCCACACCGGTAAAAACTAGGAAACCATTGATACGCAACACGCGACGTGAGCTATTGGTGCATCCAAGTCTTGGTCCTGGGGTCACTTGGCCGTTCACACCGCTCACCATGGTATGGGGTGTATTAGGTATTGGTGTTTTGGGATTGGTCTATGGGGTATTTCGGTGGCGCAAACGCGCATCTCAGTCGTATCGCGATCTGCGTGCTGCGTGTTTCGCAAATGACCCGAATCGCGCCAAAGCGGCCCTCGTTGCGTGGGGTAAACAGCAATGGCCAGCTCACCCCATCAACCATTGTACGGATATCTTGCCCTTGCTCGAAGATCAGGGTGCGTTGCGATTGGCGTTGCAAGATTTGCTGGCGGTGCTCTATGACGCACCACAACGCGTTTCCTGGCAAGGCTCCGTATTGTGGCAGGCCATTGCGACCTTCAAACAACCATTTGTGACGGACCACGCGTCTAAGAACCCTGTGCCCCCTATTTATCCCAAAAGGAAATGACATCATGAGCAAAGCGGTTGTTTTATTATCTGGAGGGCTGGATTCAGCGACCTGTCTTGCGCTAGCCGATTCACTGGGATATGCCTGTTATGCATTAAGTTTTGATTACGGCCAAAAGCATCGCGCTGAACTGTATGCGGCACAACGTTTGGCTCAGCGGTATGCTGTTGCACATCATATTATGGATTTGGCTGCGATAGGTCGTTTGGGTGGCTCAGCATTGACAGACACGCAAATTGCGGTGGCTGATCACCAAGACTCTACGGATATCCCACTGACCTACGTGCCTGCCCGCAATACCATTATGCTCTCCTTAGCACTAGGTTGGTCTGAGGTCTTGGCTGCAGAGCGGATTATTGTGGGTGTGAGTGCGGTGGATTATTCCAATTATCCAGATTGTCGGCCTGAATACATTGCTGCATTTCAACAGGTGGCATTATTAGCCACCAAACGAGGTGTAGAGGGCGAGCCCTTGATCATTGATGCGCCTTTAATTCATAAATCCAAGGCTGAAACCATCCAATTGGGTGTGAGTGTGGGTTTAGATTATGCGCAAACAGTTTCTTGTTATCGTGCATCGGATGAGGGTTTGGCTTGTGGTACCTGTTCGAGCTGTTATTTGCGCAGAAAAGGCTTTGAAGAAGCCGGTGTTGTTGATTCAACTCGGTATTTAGTCTAATGTTTATAGAATGCGAATAAAAGGGAAGGCTATGTTCAGGCAATGGTTGCTCGTAATTGGTTTTCTGGTCCCACTCTTGGGCTGTGGGCACTTGCGCCATTTGACTCGTGCTGACTATTCGCAGGCCAAATCTGAGTCTCATCTTTACAAACTTAGCGATTTTAATCGTGTTGTAATTACAGGTGCAATTAATCTGCGTATTCACACGGGTGCACGTCGTGCATGGATCACATTGCATGGCGACAAGCGAGATCGCGAGATGGTCATTTGGTCAGTGAAACATAAAACCATGTATATTCACTTTGCCAAAAAAGCCAAAGGTGCTCCCAAATATGGTCCAGTGAATATCGACGTGGGCATGCGGCATTGGGTGGCTCTGAATTATGATGGACGCGGTTCTATTGTGGGGCATCGGCTGTCTGCAAAACAACTAGATCTCACCATTATCAATCAAGGTGAAACGATTTTAGATGGGCGAGTCAATTTACATCGTGCAGTGTTAGGCGGTTCGGGCACGGTACGAATTAATACCGGTCGTAATCGCGCTCTGGATTTGATCCTCAAAGATAAAGTGCGTGCGCAGCTTATCGGTGTTTCTGACTTACGTACTCTGCGCATGTCAGACCATAGTCGACTCAGTGCGTATTGGATTCGAACACATACCCTGCATATCAGTTTACAGGATTATGCTTGTGCGCAAATTGCGGGCGTTGCTCGTTTAGAACTCATTGATCTGCGCGGCCATGCCCGATTGAATGCGCGTTATTTGCGCGCAACCGAAGCTTTTGTAAAAACGCATAATGTCGCAGTAGCGGATATTGCAGTGGTGAGCAAACAACATACGTTAGCGGAAGATAGGAGTAATATTTATTATTACAACGTACCCACCTATAGCACCGATTTTATGGCGATGGATGGTTCAGTCCTGGATCTACGCACTTGGGAAATGTTCTGATTCAACCCTATGCATGAGGTAATGATAATCTTGCCTCAGAAAAAAAATTTGTTTTAATGAAAAATCTATATATAATTCTGATAGTTTTATTAACGGACTAATAAAGTTATGTTTGCAAAACATTTATTCCCTGTAACGCCGCCCAGTATCTCAAAGACCGACGCTTACTTAGATACCATAACAAAAAAAAGAAATGATTTTGAAGCTTGGCTTAAAAAAACGAACGATGCATTAACGCAGTATAAAACGACGATAGATCAGATGCCTGTTGGTGGGTCACCGGCGGCTATCTATGAGAAGCATGTCATCGTATATCGGCTTATTATCCAACTGCGCGACAATATTTCTTCTCATTGCCCACCACTTAGACATGGTGTTTCAGGTGCATTGAACGTCTCTGAATCTCTGACAAAAGCTGAGATAAGCAGCCGATTGAATATAGTAAGAGTCTTATCGTTATCCAATGACATGGCCGAAATTATATATCATGTGATTGATAAAAACTCATCGATGACTGAAAGTGAATTTACCACAAAAGTCGAGCAACTTGCCAGAAAAGCACATTATTTGCCGGGCTATGGCAATGATTTATTAATTCAAATCAGTACGGAGCTAGGACGTCTCGCTATCGCCTATATATGCTTAAGCGCCTATCTTTTTTTGTATGCAGCCCTATCACACGCAGCGCTCATTGCTGCCACAGCTTTTCTTGGAATAGCAGTAATATTGTTAGGAGTATGTATCGGTTTACGGTATCTAAATCAAAAAACAGATATCGTAGATAACCTGCTTTGTATTATCGGTCATCTCAAATACAATGATTTAAAATTCGATGGTGAGGGGTTTGGAGCGAATGATTCACACAACGCCCAGACGATGCTTATGCAAGCTCCGGATGTTTGTCGCTATACAGCCAGTGGTCATTTCACAGACAGTACTTATGATAGGATTAATGAGCTTCTTGATGAGTTTCTACTGGATAGCAATCTGGGGGCACGGGGGTCTTCTGTAGGGTGGCAATCCCTATGCGGTGAGTCGCAAGTAATATCAGAAGAGGTTTCAGATGCAAGTAGTCATTTAAATGAAGAGCAAGTAGTATCAGAGGTTTCATCTACAAATAGTAGTGCGGATGAAAAGGAGTACGTTGTACTTAAACGCGGTGATAGCGATGAGTACGAATTCGTTAATTCTCGGGTTGGTGGTTGCAATTATTCGCCGGACTTCTTTTATTCTCCTTCTTCTGGTTCCCCTGTTTCTATCCCCTTGGTGAATCCGGATACCGAGAATGAGTTTGTTGGTGGAACCGGCCCTGGCCGGTAGTTGAACTAGTATTCCCCGCGGCTTGCCACGAGGTTGTTTATTAAGGACTTTGACAATGTTACCCATAGGAACCTGGTATGCTACGGCCTCGATTTAATCATTATTTTTTTACGCATAGACCTGCGCTACCCTCGTTTGCACAGATACAGATAGGGCGGCTCGCTGCTTATCCTGCAAGCATTGTGGCGGGCGAAGCGATTTTAGCTACCTTCGGTCAGGGCGCAGTATTGGCGGCAGTTCCGCCTTTGATGCATTTGGCCTTTTTTGCCGCAGTATCGGCATGTTTACTCATGCCTATATTTATGGGTATTCAATTTCTAATCGATAAATACTTGGCCGGGTTTTCACGTACACAGAATGCTAGTTATGTACTGCTGTATCTCACTGACATTTTTCTTAATATGAAACTTATGGCTGATTTGGCAACGATGTTAACTCGTCCGGTCATGAATGTGTATACACTCTATTCTATTGTAGGTACAGGCATCTTCGCCGTTGTTGCACTGAGTATCGTGGTGTCTTTAATGATTCAAGCCTACGGTGCTTATCATGCGCATGGAAATGATGTTGCACCACCAGGCGAAGGTATGAACGCGGATGAGCAGCACCACTCCCGTTTCGCATGTGGTTGATAAGAAAAATCAAGGAAAACCTTGATTGTTGATTCTTTTACTTGCTAGGATAAGGATGGGCAAGACAAGACCAATACAGTGTCTTATTTTAACGATATAAATATGTAGGTTGGGCCTTGGCCCAACCTACATGAGATCAGTCAATTAAAATAGTATGCCATTTAAGGAGAGGTAATGATAAAAAAACTGATCGGATCGCTTAGCATTCTAATTCTTACAAATACGGTGTTTGCGCTACCCTCAGAAGACCTCCATAATGAGATACGAATGTCAGCGCCTTGGTCAGTGACCGCGAGTATTGGGTACACCAATTTTGAAAATATGTACGCG